>CAMPHP010000720.1 GCA_946885925.1 uncultured Litorilinea sp. | reverse complement strand
GCAAAAACCCAGCGCAGGGCGCAGGAGGGGAATCGTAATGCTCCAAACCACACGCCAAAACGTTGCGCCATCAATATGTGCGGCTTCATACATATCTTTGGGAATGGATTGGAGCGCGGCAAAAAGGATAATCACATAGAAACCAAAGCCACGCCAGATCTCCATCATCACAATGGCTGGGATGGCCCATGTGGCATTGCCCAACCAGTCAATGGGGGCGACACCAAACCAACCGAGAATGGCATTGAGGGGACCAAAGTCACGGTTGACAATATAGGCCCAGATGTTGGCGGCAATGACGATGGGCATGATCAAAGGGAAATAGACAGTGCCGCGGAAAAATCCTTGGGCAAAGGGTAGTTGGTAGATGACAATGGCGACGATCAGCGCAAAAACGATCACTGTGGGCACTGTGAGGATTGCATAAAGCGCGGTATTTTGGAGAGTACGCAAGAAGATGGGGTGAGCAAAGGCGGTTACGTAGTTTTGGAATCCGACAAAAGGATGTTTGCCCAACATGCCACCGCGCGTAAACGAATAATAGATGCTCCAAAAGAGCGGTATGATCCAAAAGCCCAAGATGACCAAAAGACTAGGGGTCAGAAGCATGTACCAAAACGCACTTTCACGCACCTTGCGCCAAGTGCGCCGTTGAGCCGCTGATGCGGCTGAGGCCTTTGATAGCGAAGGGGCTGAAGAGGTGATCTGCATACGCTGTTCTCCAGGCAAGAACGGGAAACGGATCAAGGTGAGCGCACAAGGCAGCCCAACCAGGGCAAGGACCGTGCGCCTGTTCTATTGCTTCAGGCGCACGGGGTTAGTACATCAAGAGGCCGCGACTACGTGTTGCTTCCTGTGAGTTACATACAGTGACTTATTCGCCATCCAGGATCGGGGCGACAGTTGCTTCCACATCGGCGAGTGCTTGCTCAGAGGTCTTTTGGCCGCTCATGACAGCATGGGACTCCTGCACCAATGAATTGGTGGCCTCACGCCAGCGAATGCTGATCTGCGTGCCAACACCATAACCTTCGTCCAAGAAGGAGACCATCTTGCTAACAATGGGATCCACGTCAGGTAGCTGCTCTATGCCATTCTTCAAGGGCAGCAAATCCACGCCCTTTTGCACATAGTCAACCTGGATCTCGTCGGTAGCGAGAAATTCGAGCAATGCAAATGCCCCTGCCTTATCTGCTGACTGTTGGGCCATAAACATAAATCCGACATTGGCCCAGTCGGCGTTCTGACCGTCGTCAGTGAGTTTGAGCATGGGGATCACGTCGAACTCGGTGTCGGGCAGGCGCTCGCGCCATTGTGCCTTGATGCTGGACTGCTCGACCCAATACATGGCAACCTTGCCCGTTAATCCCAAGTCCAGCCGTTGATCATCGGTAAAGCCGACAGGAATACCCGATTGGTCATTCCACACGATATCTTCCAGCAGCGCCTTAAAAGCAGCAACACCGCCTTCGGTGTTGGCCGTAACGGTCAAAAGATCGTCGCTAAGAAGCTTGGTACCTCCAGCCGCCAAGAGTGGGATCAACACCACCCAGTTGGTGACAGAGGCGGGTACGTTGATGCCATAAGTCCCCGCATCAATGTCGGTCAATTCAGCAGCAGCGTTACGGAACTCTTCCCAGTTGGTGGGTGCAGCCAATCCTGCTTCGTTAAAGAGATCCATGTTGAGCAGCCAGCCCTGTACAACCCCCAGGAAGGGCACGCCCCAAGTGCTGCCCTTATAGGTGGCAATATTCCAGGCCGCTTGGTTGTAATTGTCTTTCCAGCCGCCGATCTTGTCGGTGAGGTCGGCAATTTGATCTTGACTTACATATTTGGGATACCACTCATCGGGCAAGTAGAAGATGTCTGGGGGTGAACCACCTGCAAAGGCGGCAGTAAACTGCTGGTCAACGCTGTCCCAAGGAATCACTTGGTGGTCAACTGTAACTCCGGAATTGGCTTCTGTAAATCTTTCCAAGAGCGGCGGCCAAAGCTCTGCTTCTCTTTCGCTGTGGGGGGGTTTCCAGAACAAGATTTCTTCACCTGCTGCCGCGGGTGCGGCTTCCCCAGTGGTGCCAGTTTGGGGTGCGACAGGTGCGGTACAGCCTGCCAGCGATGTAAGACCAATGGCGGCTCCCAACGCGGCCGAACGTTGTAGAAACTGGCGACGAGTAAAGCGGTGAATGCCGGACGTTAGCGACATCAGATCCTCTCCTTGCATGGTAAGTGCACAGACTTTGGACTACAAGCTAAAGCAATAGCGTCATACCCTTCGTAGATCTACCAATTGATTGCCAAGCCGCTGGCATGTACCTGTTTCCACGTTCTCTTGCGCTTACGCTCTCTTGCGCTTATGCTGACCTAGCCCGCTTGTCAGACCAAAGAGTTATTGAGAAATTGCCGCAAAACGTACTGTCGCAAAACGTGAGGAACAGCTTCAATGCCCAACGGTGATAGCTAAATGTAGGTGAGGCTCCCACACACAAAACAAACTATTCAGGCGTATGGGACGGATCTAAATCATGCGGATAAGCCGGTTTTCAATAGACGGAATAATCAGGGTGATACCCGCCGAAGTGACCAAACAACTAGGGGGTGGAAACCGGGCCCATAACCGACGTGCCGCATGTTACGCGCAACATCATCGTTTGGCAGCGAGGAAGTTGCTGCATTGATCAATGTTCAGGCTGTTGAGAAGTGTGAAACCAATCGACCGTCTAAAGAGTAGCAGCGTAAATCGTGGGAGAAACGGTCAGTTTCACATTGAAAGCGAATTCAGTAATTACAAATTAAGCAACTCATCTAATAGAGCCTGGTGATGCCGTTCGCAAGTTGCGGTTCCTTGTGCCAAAAAGAACAAAGCCAACAACATCATCAAACTCTAGCCTTAGATTTTAGCACAATGACAAGGGCTGTCAAACAGGATTTCTAGGGCATATCTCACACTAGGACCGGAACGCCACCATCTCCCTCCGCTGTCGGGGCAGGCCTGGCGGCAGTGCCAGTAAGGCTTGTCCTCGTAAGGAATGCTGGCGCTCCCCGCCCATGTCAAAGCCAATATGCAGCGTCTTGATACGCACCGCTGTGAAGAGGGCGACCCCAGCACCTGCTACAGCACCAATTTTCAGAAAATCACGTCGA
>CAMPHP010000719.1 GCA_946885925.1 uncultured Litorilinea sp. | reverse complement strand
AGATAAAACGCTGCCTATACCGCTTCTCCGTGCAACTTCTCCGTGCAACTTCTCCGGGCCACCTCTCCATACCACTACGTAGCTCTCTGCTATCAAGTTTCAACTAGATAGAGATTTTGTCAAGGTTCAATTTGCAACATGAGCGTAGCACTGTTGCCGGTGGGCGCACCTTCCACTGTTGCCAGCAGGCGCTCACCTGTGGCAGGTAGGTAGAGACCCACCTGCACGCTGACTGGCCCCTTTGTTCCGGCTGGCAGTATGAGGGTGTGTTGCGTGGTTAAATACTCGTCAGGTAGCCATGAACTGGTTGGGGCGCGGCCACTGGCATTGACCGGCTCACCGTCGAATTGGACGATGCGTTGGCCGCTGGCGTCAAAGAGATGGACGAAGATATGGTGGGGTGGCAGTAGAGGTTGGATGACTTTCCAATCCAGCGTGAGGTTGAGGGTGTCGCCTTCCTGTGCCGCGCTATATCCGATTAAATGAGCGTGGGTGCCAAACTGCACAGGCGGCGTTATGGGCGTTTGGGATGTGGGGAGCGTGAAGGTGGATGGGCGACGGACTACCTCCACACGGGCAAGGATCGCGGGAGAAGTTTTCTCGCCAGTGGCTGGGTCAAGAAATCCGGCAGCAAGGGTGTAGCGTCCTCCAGCGAGATCGGGCGGTAGATAGAAGTGGATGGGGACTTGGGTTAGTGCGCCTTTTTTCCAGATGTGGGTGGGGTAGTCGGGCAAAGGCCACACTTCCTTGCCAGCTAGCCCGTTGCCTTGGCGATCCAGCAAGGATATGTAGATGTTGCGCGCTGCGGGCTGGTCGTTGCTGTTTTGGAGGGCAAGGGTGAGTGCGACTTCGTCCCCTGCCAAAAACGACGCATCCTGATCTGGCCCAGAATAGCCCAACAGACGCAACCCTTCTTCTTCAAGGGAGGGGCGTAGTCTGTGTTCAATGGGAAGCCGCTGTGGCGGAAGGGTCTCTGTAGGAGCAGTAATCACCACCTGGCCGATTGGTAGCAGGGATGAGGCCGCGCTGGTTGGCCCTACTGCCATCGGGGTGAATAGCTGATCGCTTTCATCCGGGCCGACACCGACAGCAAGTTGATATGTGCCGGGGGGAAGACCCACTGGCACAATAAAGGCAATGGATTCTCGGCATGGATCGGCTGGGTTGATGCTTGAATAATTGGCGAGCGGGTTTAGGTCGCGTTGTGCCCAAGTGTAGCCAGTGGCGTCGAGCAGGCGAAGCGTGGCACGCAGATCCTGGCGTTGCGCGGGGGGATGCCAGCAGAGATCGACTGCCAGTGGCGTGTTGGCGCTTGACAGTGTAGAGGGGGCCACGCCGCCACTTGCCAACACCAGGTCAGTATATTCGGCTTCGAGAGAGAATTGCTCTGGGGTATCTTCAAGGTTTACCCAGGCTGTGAGGAGCGTGGCAGGTGAGAACCATTTGTTTTCCAGGTTGCGCGCACGCACTTTTAGATACTCCTCGATTTCTCCAGGCAGGGTGCTGCCAAAAGAAAGAGGCATCGGGAACCAGATTGTGCCGCTCATGAGTTCGCGGTCGAGCCGAGCCGCAAAGGACTCGTCCCATTCTAAAATTTGCTGGTCAACTGCGGCTGGTTGCGGCGACAGGGGGGCTCCGTCGGGTGTGCGCGGCGAATAGGCACGCCAGTAACCCACTTGCCAGGGGAAGAGCGCGAGAATGGTATCGTTGGCGCGGCTGTGAGTGGCTACATAGTCTATGACTGGACGATAATCGTGTTCGACATAACGCGGCGTGGTGAAGAAGATTGTGCTGCCAATCACTGCACCTAGCAGTGGCAGCGCGAGCGATATGGCTGCGATGCCTGGGGATGACGTGTAAAGAGTGCCAATGATGAAAGATAGCAGCAGGATCAGATAGGGCAGAACTTGAAGCAGAAGTCGTTCGCCCCCTTCGGGAAAGAAGGGAAGATAGAGGTTAACGACAAACCCTATGATCACAGGTATGAGAACCAGGCAAAGCAGCCAGCGTACTTGGGGCTGCCCAGGTTTTCGCCTTGTGATGATGAACCAGTAGAGAAAGGGGAGAGGAAGCAGCGCAGCAATTAGTTGGCGCGCAATCTCTACCCAAGGCATGGCAGCAGGGATGTGCCCTGCCACAAAGGCCAGCCAGTGACGCCAGAGATAGCTCCAGAGTGGCAGCGGGCTATCTTGGTCTGCTACAACCTTATCACCCACATAATAGAAGAGCTTGGGCAGCGCATAGAGCCACCAAGGAAGCTGGATGAGCAGAATAAGCAAAGCCGCAGCAAAGAACCACCGGCACTTTCGCCATTCTTTGCGAAAGACGAAGAGTGCCCAGAGTTGGTGGGCAACGAGAAGAAACCCTGTATAGTAGAGGGTAAGCAGGGCCAGTGCTGCGGTGATGATATATCCGGCTGTAGCGTTGAATGGCTTGCCACCCTCGGCTAGTTCTTGCTGCATTCGCCAGAGGAAGGTGCTGGCGCAGAGAGTCAAGAGCAGTGCCAAACCGTACATGCGTACCTCTTGGCTGTAAAAGAGGTGCATGGGGTTGATCGCAAGGAGGAAAGTCGCAATCAAAGGCAGCCAACGCTGTGCGGGAAAGAGCGTGCGCGCGGCCCAGGTCATCACTGGCAGCGTAGCAATGCCAAAGAGTGCCGAGAGCAAGCGCGCTGCTACTGGGTCTGTGCTGTTGGTGAGCGCGAGCCAGATGTGGAGCAGTGCATAGTAGAGGGGCGGGTGGATGTCACGCGCCGTGAGCGAGAGCATGGTCGGGATTGGCTCGGTCGCAAAGTAAATGCTGTAGCCTTCATCCCACCAAAGTGGCTGCCATGCCAAACGCATGAGGCGGAGTACAACCCCCAAGAAAAAGATGGCACACCAAACGATGCCCCATCTGTCTATGGAGGTTGGGCTGGTGGCATATGGGCTGGTGGCGTATGTGCTCACCGGGGGGCTATTGTTTGGCGTAGCGGACGTATAGCTACTGCTGTGGATCATTGTTACTCAGGGTAAAGGTCGCTGGGGGGCCCACTGTAGCGCCGGTATCGTCGATGAGTTGTACTTGCCATACGCCCTGCGCCTCTGTGTCTGGATATTCGACCTTGAAGTTTTGGAATCGCTGGCGCGGGTCTTGGAAGGG
>CAMPHP010000718.1 GCA_946885925.1 uncultured Litorilinea sp. | reverse complement strand
TCCGAATGCTTATTGGCGGGGTGGTGGTAGTGCTTTGTCTCTTGGCACTCATGCCCACTTCATCGAGGGCGCAGACGGTGCTGCCCACCATTATCGAATTACCTCCATTTTCTTCTTTGATGCCTTCTTCTCAGGTAGTGGCAGAACTTGCTATTCAAGAAGATGTTGTTACAGAGCCCCTTATAGAGCCACTAGGTGCAGCGGCGGCAATATCCAAGATTGCTGCTTTGAGCAATGCAGAAGTGCGGGCGACAGAGCTGCGCGGGCTGCTGCCCCATCAGTTTGACCGCCATTATTTTGGACTGGAAGCGTTTCAGCCCAATGGTGGTTTTGCGGTAACGCTTGTGGTAGAACCCGCAACGGCCTTGACCGAGAATTCAGTAAATTTTGTGGTGCTAACTGAGGATGGATTGAAGGAGTTCTTGGCTGGTGCCGATCCGATGACAGTCAAGACAGCGATGGGCACGCCTTTGCTCTTTGATCAGTTGGACAACCGCTTGACAGCGTTAGTGCCTGGTAGTCAAAGCAATGGTTACACGGTGATGGTCTATAACAATGGTAAGTTGCCCGTCACCTATACGCTGCGTGTTGAGGGTGGATTGCTGCGCGATGACGCTGGACAGACGTTCTCATCAGTCAAGGTCAATGCATCCAGCAGCGAAAGTATGGGCGTGGAGGTATCTCTACAAAAGATGCCTGTGCCAGATGGCATCGGCGCTCTGCTATCTACGCCCAAGAGCGAACATGATGGGGTGATGAAGCGGCTATTTTCCAATGACAGTGTGTCCAGCTATATGCTGCCCGAAGAAGGCTCCTCGTCATTGGCGATACTGAGGCCGGAGCCAGTGCGGGCGCGGCGTGTGAGTGGGGCATTGCTCACTGCCCAAGATCGCCACTATCTCAACTTGGCGGCAGACGCAGGTGCGGGTGATATTATTTTGACGCTGCGCTATATGGGTGTGAGTGATGCGCCAAGCCAACTCAACTTTTGGGTGATGACCCAAGATGGCGTGCGTCACCTCATACAGGGTGGTTTGGCCCAGGAGTTGAATCTAGCGACGGGTCTGCCGCTTGCTGGCGAAGAAGGCACCTATCAGGCACGTTTGCGGTTGGCAAAGGATATGCTGTATACGGTCATCGTCTTTAATGGCGGCGAGAGCGAGGGAGAGTATGCGCTCTCGGTGGAGGGTGGTATTTTGGTGGATCGCTATGGACAAACACGCGAAGCCCAAGCAACTACGTTGGAACTGATGGCACTGGCGTCGGAATAGACTCTTCGGAATAGACGTCTCAGTTACACCTTTTCTAAATTAATGACTATACCAAACGACCGAGATGGATTTGTCCATCTCGGTTTTTGATTGGGCCGGTTTATGGTGTAAAGGGGCGTTCGCAGATGGCGCGTGTATAGGCTAGCTGGAAGCCGCGACGCTGCATGTTGCGTTGTGAGGCGCTGCCAGGGGTAGTGAGTACCACGGCAAGGTCACAGCCAAGAGCATGGGCATCAGCTAGCCGCTGTTGAATCAACGCGGTTTGCGCGCCCTGTTGGCGATAGGCAACTACGGTGCTGGCCCCGCCCAGTTCAACCACACCCTGGTGGGGATACATACCACCCGTAGCGATAGGTGTATCGCCAATCCATGCAAAATAGCAGTGGGCATTGGCTGCGTGGAAGTTCGGCATCAACACGCGCAGTGTCTCACTGGCAATCTCGTCACTTTCATCAAAGCCACGGGCTGAGGTCGCCAACCATAAATCTGCTTGATCCGGTGTGGCATGGGTGACATGGAGAGCCGGGTTGAACGGCACGGGCGCGCTAGGCAGTGGCATAAACAGCATGCTCATCCAGTTGCGCAGAGAATAGCCACGCGTCTGGAGTAATGACAACAGCGAGGGATGGGCCAATGGACAGAGGTCAATGACGGTCGCGCTGCGGCGTGCGTTGTAAAACGCTTCTATCTCGTCCATATTTTCGGGTGTCACTGCACCCTGCATCCCTAGACCGATGGCGCGATTGACCGGCAGCCCAGGGCCACCATAGATGACAGGCGCGCCAGCGACGATGATCTGCGCTGCATTGGGCGCACGGTTCGGTATCTGACTAGCCTGGGCATAATGTACTGCGCGCCAAGCTTGGGTCTCTTCTAGGCGCGCGGCAAGGGCAGTATCGACAAAGGTCATATAGGCAAGTAACGAACTGAGAACGCGGTCGTGATAGTTGCAGAATGCAACATATCATAGCTTGCCGTAAAGTCAACTGCGAGTGGGATTCTAGGAGCCACCGAAACCTTCGAGGAAGCCGGGAACCCCTGGGTGGCTTCCTCGAAGGTGCTACACTGCCAAGTTAGGCAAGGCTGCTTAGGGCGCGCTGGATGAGGCTTCTTGCCAGCGGCACTTTATAGCCGTTGTGCTCCAGCGGTTGGGCATCCGCCAAGGCTTCCGCGGCGGCACGAGCAAAGAGCGCCTCACTGGCGCGTTGGCCCACCAAGAGTTGCTCGGCAGCAGGCACACGCCACGGAATGGGCGCAACGCCGCTGAGTACCAACCGCGCATCGGCAATCATCTCACCTTGCATCTGGAGGATGGCTGCTACCCCGACAAGTGCGAAAGCCCAGACCTTGCGATCCATTGCCTTGAGATAGGTGCTGCGTGCACCTTGGGGCAGTGCTGGAATATGGATGGCTAGCACTAATTCGTTCGACTCAAGCGCACTCTCCTGACGGTGACTTTGCTCGGGCAGCGTAAAGAACTCATCAATGGCGAGTGTACGCTCACCATTTGGCCCGCGCAGGTCTACATGGGCATCAAGCGCCAGCAGCGTAGAGGCAAGGTCGGATGGATGGACGGCAACACAGGGACTCTCGTCAATCAAGGCATGTAGTTGGTTCTCTCCCTCGCGCGCATGGCACTCGTCGCCGCCTTTGAGCCAGCAGTGGAAGTGAGCATTGCGGAAATACCAGCAGCGTGGTCGCTGGAGCAAGTTGCCACCGATGGTCGCCATGTTGCGTAGTTGGGGTGTCGCGGCCAGCCCTGCCGCCTCTGCCAGCAGCGGGTATCGCTGCTGGATCAACTCGCTCATCTCGATCTCGGCCAGCGTGGTCAGCGCACCCAATGTCACACCTTGCGCAGTTTCATGGATAC
>CAMPHP010000717.1 GCA_946885925.1 uncultured Litorilinea sp. | reverse complement strand
GCTGCCCGTTCGGACAATCGGGTACTGGATCCGCACTCTCGTCCGCACCAATGCCGTTAAAACATTCATCCGGCGTTGCCTTTGCCAATAGTTCACTGGCATAGACATTGGTGTTGTTGGCGGTTCCGATCGAGCCAGCAGAGGGGTATAGCTCCTGCCAAAACTGTTCCAATGCGTCGGCATCGAGAGGAACGTTAACCGGGGTGCCTTGCTGGATAGGAGATGGCGCTGCGCTAAATGCAGTTGTATTCGATGTAAGCAAGAGAAAGAGCGCACTTGCAAATAACACAAAAAGCCGAACTATACGATGGTACATACTTTTCCTCGCCTGAATGGGGCCAAACCCGTAGAAGATATCCAATAACCTAGACAAAAATGTTTACGGCATTGACAGAAAATTGGACGCACATAGTGTAGCACGAGAACTTCGATTTAGATAGCCTTATCAATAAACTGACAGGTTGGATATATCCGTGCTTGTTGAATCAGTGATGCTAGGTAAAAGAAGTTCCGTGCGCTATGCACTGAGTCTTAATACGAACAGATATCAATTTTAGACACGCCAGGGGTGAAAATCAGATTTTTATTGGCAAGGTTTGTGACAGGGGATAGTCAATAACGCGACAGAAAATAACAGGAAGTTTCAATATACAATCTAGATACCAGGGCAAATTGACAGATGTTAGCATCTCGGCAGATTCAGATGACAGGTACGGAGAAAACAATGAACGCTCGCAACAGTGGCATTGCGCTTTATACTCAAAAGAAGAGAGTTCGCTTGCTGTCAACTGCCATCACCCTGCTGTTGGCGTTTGCCTGGTCCCTGGTTATGCCCACAACCCGGCTATTTGCGGCTGAGAGTGGCGCAGAAGAACTCGCTTGTGTTTCTTCCAACAGCACAGCGTCCCAGTTCCATAATCAGCTCCATAATAATGGCGAGCCAGCTTGCGAGGCTGCGCAACTGGCTAACGGGGACACTGAAAGTGATACGGGCAGTGAGACTGTCATTGGCAGCCCTGATGCCCCGATCATTCTTGATGATACACATATGCCGCGATTAGTTATGCAACTCTACCTTCCACTAGCAAGTCGCTAAGCAACTATCTGCTTCCCACAATTCTATATCGTTTGCCCAGCCATCCAGATTGTCGATCCGAACACAAGGAGAACACTGCTAGAGATTGAGTTAATTATCTCCGATGTAGCAGTCGGGTGTACGCAGCTACCCTGCATACTGCCTGCGGACACCGTGCGTGGAGGCAAAGTTCAGCTCAGTCCTTCCACAATGAAGACAGCCCAATTCTACTATCTCGCCTGCACTAACAGTATGAGGTAAGCAGCTAGATCCTCTTTGACAGCACTCCCGTGCAGTCATACAATACCCACAGCCAATCCCAATCCATGTTTTGCTCCCTATAGGATCTATTGGCACTGCACTACCACACAATCGCGCCGTAAAAGTTATATGGTAACAATTGCATAATGGAAAGAGGAGAGAGGATCATGACAGTCAAGCACTGGTTGAGCATGGCTTTGGGTATTTTGCTGCTCGTGGCATTAACAGCCTGTGGCACGCCAGACAGCGCGCCTGCGCCAGCCGCGGCGGAACCCGCAACGGAGGCGACTGAGGCCCCTGCCGATACAGCAGCAGAAGCCACGACTGAAGAAGCAGCACCAGAAGAAACAGTTACAGAAGAAACAGTTACAGAAGAGGCTGATGCCGAGGCTACCGAAGCCCCGGCAGAAGAAGCTGCGGCAGATACTGGTGAGAGACCCTATATTCCGATTATTTCCAAGGGATTCCAACACCAGTTTTGGCAGGCGGTCAAGGCTGGCGCTGACCAGGCAGCCGCAGAGTTCAACGTGGAAATCACCTTCGAAGGCCCCGAAACCGAAGCAATGGTAGACCGGCAGCTAGAGATGGTGCAGACCGCATTGGATAAGAACCCGGATGCAATTTGTATTGCAGCGTTGGACAGCCAAGCACTCGTACCACTGCTAGAGCGTGCCCAAGAAGCGGGTATTCCCGTGGTCGGCTTTGACTCCGGTGTCGATAGCGATATCCCTGTCACCACCGCAGCCACAGACAACATCGCAGCCGCGGCCGCGGCTGCCGACAAGATGGCAGAGCTGATTGGCGGCGAGGGTGAGATTGCGGTGATTGTGCACGACCAGACTAGCCGCACGGGCATCGACCGCCGCGATGGGTTTGTCAACCGCATCGAAGCAGAGTATCCGAACATTACAATTGTCGATGTCCAGTATGGCGGTGGCGACCACTTGAAATCCACCGACTTAGCAAAAGCCATCATCCAGGCCCATCCCAACCTAAAGGGCTTCTTTGGGGCCAATGAAGGCTCGGCAATCGGCGTGCTAAATGCTGTCACAGAGTTGGGCCTCGAAGGGCAGATCGTTGTCATCGGGTATGACGCTGGCAAGCAGCAGTTAGATGCAGTCCGCAGTGGTGTTATGGCAGGTGCAATCACCCAAAATCCAGTCGGTATTGGCTATAAGTGCGTTGAATCGGCAGTGAAAGCACTGAATGGCGAGACGTTGGACCCAGTTACCGACACAGGCTTTTACTGGTACGACGCCACCAACATGGATTCCGAGGAGATCAAACCGCTGTTGTATGAGTAAAAGGTAGCTCACGCACAGCCGCTGAGAAGCAGAGGTGTCATTGTTAAGTGTGTTTCTCTCTCGGCGGCTCTGCGTGAAACTTATTCATCTCGGCACTAGAGGTAGAGGATGGACGAAGTATTGGTTAGGGAAGTATTGGTTAGGATGGAAGGGATTGACAAATCCTTTCCAGGTGTACATGCGTTAGATCAATGTCGCTTTGACCTGCGTAGTGGTGAAGTTCATGCCCTGGTAGGCGAGAATGGCGCTGGCAAATCGACGTTGATGAAAATCCTGGCGGGTATCTATCCCAAAGACGCCGGACATATCTGGATCAACGGGCGCGAGGTCGAGATGCACGGACCGCGCTCGGCCTTGGCATTGGGGATCAGCATGATCCACCAAGAGCTTAACTTGATGCCCCATCTCACGGTGGCGCAGAATGTCTTTATTGGCCGCGAGCCCCGGCGCGGGGTCAGCTTTGTGCTGGATGACGATGCGCTCAACCAAGAGACCCAACGCCTGT
>CAMPHP010000716.1 GCA_946885925.1 uncultured Litorilinea sp. | reverse complement strand
CAGGACTAACGATTGTTCCGGCTCGGCATCGCCTCTATCGCAGCATGTCGCAACAGGTAATGGAGAGATTGCACCGCTTGACGCCAGTGGTGGAGCAGATCTCGATTGATGAGGCTTTTTTGGATGTGTCGATGCGAGCAGAAGAAGCGGAAGCATTGGCACGATTGTTGCAGCAAAGTATCCGCAAGGAGTTAGATTTGCCTTGTTCGCTGGGTGTAGCGACGAATAAGCTGGTGGCTAAGATTGCCAATAATGTAGGAAAGGCGGCGGCGCAGGGGGATGGCCCTCCCAGTGCGATTACGGTGGTACCTCCTGGTGGCGAGGCTGCGTTTTTGGCTCCGCTGCCTTGTGATGCACTATGGGGTGTGGGGCCAAAGACCGCGATCCGGCTGGCAGAACTCGGTCTACACCTAATTGGTGATTTGGCGCGACACTCATCCGGGCAGGTTGAGGCTCTTTTGGGCAAAACAGGTCGCGATCTGATCCTGCGAGCGCAAGGCATTGATGACCGGCCTGTGGAAACAGAGCATGAAGCCAAGTCGATTAGCCAAGAGACTACCTTTACACACGATGTGAGCGATGAGGCCGAGTTACTGCGTACACTCAACGACTTGGCTCAGGGTGTTGGGCGAGAATTGCGAAGAAATGGGCTGGCTGCAACGACGATCAGACTCAAGTTGCGTTGGTCTGACTTTACGACGCCTACGCGGCAGATGACGTTGGGCCAACCTACTGACGATGTGGAGCAGATTTGCGCCAGTGCGCGTCAACTTTTTACACGACTTTGGCAACCAGGGCAACAGGTGCGGCTGATTGGCGTGGGGGTGAGTGGTCTAACTGATCAGCCGCGCCAAATGGGGCTTTTTGATGCGCCCAATGAGCGCGTGGAAAAGCTGTCAGCCACGGTGAGCGCAGTGCGGGCGCGCTTTGGCGACGGTGCAATTATACGTGGGAGTGATATACGCCGCCGGCGCGACAAGCGCACCCCTGGATAGGAAGATTCAGAATAAAGGAACTTAGAGTACAGAAGCTTAGGGTGAAGAAGCTAGAGTAAAGTCAGAGTAAAGAGGATGAGATGAAGAATATGGGATAAAAAATATGGAGTAGAGGAGACAAATGGCATGGATACATTTGAGGCTGTAAGGACGATGCTGGCTGTGCGTAGTTTTCAAGATCGGCCTATTCCCGACGAGGTGGTAGCGCGTATTTTGGAAGCAGGGCGGTTGACTGGAAGTTCGCGTAATCAGCAAGAGTGGAATTTTATCGTGATACGCTCACCGGAAACGCTTAAACGTTTGGGCGAGCTGGCAACCACAGGCTCTTATATCGCCGACGCACCCTTGGCGATTGCGGTGGTCGTACCGGATGAGCCAACAGGTTATATAGATGGGGCACGCGCTGCTCAGGATATGATGTTGGTAGCATGGGGTGAGGGGATTGGGTCGAATTGGGTTGGTAACGTGAACAAGCCAGAGATCAAGGAATTATTGGGTGTTCCTAGAGACAAGCTGATCTTGACGATCATTCCCTTTGGCTATCCTGCTCAGAAAGTGGGCGCAGGCAAGAAGAATCGCAAAGCTCTGAGTGAGGTTGCCTATGCCGAGAAGTTTGGCGTTCCATTCACAGGATAAAGAGAGTTGCAGGAATGGCTCCCTTGTGTTGAATTCCGTGTCCCGTCCTGTGGCTGGGGAAGTCAGATCAATTCATCAGCAAAGAGCTTGAGTAACTTATCCTCAGCCTCTTCTGTGCCAATCAACACTAGATCGGCGTTGGGTGGTAAGACTAGGTTGGGGTCAGGATTGGTGTACATAGTGCCGCCAGCTTCCACCGCGACAATCGTGCAACCAGTCTTGCGACGCAGATTCGCTTCGGCAATCGTACGACCTGCCAGCGAATCTGGCACATTGATTTTGATAAGATCCAACCCTTCGGCAACCATTAGGATATTGCTGCTATTGAGCAGATTTAGCATCATCGTCGCGCCAATCGACGCATAGGACATCACGAAATCAGCCCCTGCGCGGTGCAGCGTTGCGACATTGCGCTCTAGCCGTGAGCGGCTGATGATCTGGACGTCGGGCCGCAACCGACGACAATAGAGCGTTAGGTAGATGTTTGTATCATCCTCGTGGGTGGTGATGACCACCGCCCTGGTCTTGTCAATGCCAGCTTGTTTCAGCACCTCTAGTTCGGCAGCGTCACCCAATACATACTTGTGCGTGTTGCGAATTCGTCCTGGATTCGATTCCACGATGCGGTAATCGAGGCCTCGTTCGGCCAATGCCCTTGCCGTAGCACGGCCTACTCGTCCGCCACCGATGATCACGACCGGGGCATCCGTTTCGGTTGACCCGCTTTTAAGCGCGTTGTAACGCTGAATATCTTTCTCCGTCCCGGCCACTACCAGGATTGTTCCTGCATCTAGCAGCAAATCTGGGCGTGCCAACTCGAAGACCCCACGCGTCCACTCACCAAGCACGCTAATACCAACGGTTTTGCGCAACTTGCTCTCGGCCAATGTCTTACCTAGCAGCGGCGTGCCGTCTACCGCAGCCTCGGCAATCAGCAGATCACCAAATGAACCAATGACATGGGCCAAGGTAAGGCCGCCCATCACGCGTCGCGCCAAGCCCTGCCCCATCAATTCACCTAGTTGAAGCACATGGTTGCTGCCCGCCAGTTTCAGGATATCCACCGATGCTTCTTTATTAGCCGTGGCGACGATGGGTACAGTCTCCGAGATTTCCCGAACAGTAAAGGCTACATTGGTGTTGACATGGTCATTCTGGGTCGTTGCCACCAACAGAGCTTGGTCAACCCGTACGTGGCGATAAGTCTCTGGGTTGTCAAGGTCGCCAAGCACAATCTTATATCCGAGGTCATGCAAGCGCAATGCTTCATCGAGGCCGGGTGCCAGCAAGACATACGGATAGTGGTGTTTTACCAGTCGGTCGATCAATTCGTGCGTAACTGCATCATAGGCAGTTAGAATCACATGGCCGCGGGTCTTCTCTGGCAGCAGGCGCGGCGCGCGTGCCTCGGCTTGAGCTTTTAGCCACGGCTCATAGAAGAACTCAATAAAGGTAAAGGGCAGCAACACCAATAGAAAGACAATGCCGCTTAGAAGCACCAGGGTAGAAAAGGCA
>CAMPHP010000715.1 GCA_946885925.1 uncultured Litorilinea sp. | reverse complement strand
GCCCCACACGGCATCCAACAGGCGTTCACGAGTGACTAACTCATCAGGATGAGTCATCAGATATTCGAGCAGCGCCAATGCCTTCGGAGTCAACTCCACCCGGTTGCCCTCTAGGCTGACTCGACGGGCGCGGCGATCAAAGAGCAACTCGCCGCTCCGCAATTGATCCGCGCCTGCCAGGGATGGCTGTCCAGCTTGGAGCCGCCGCAACACAGCGCGCATACGCGCCACCAATTCGTGGGGATCAAAGGGCTTATTCAGATAATCATCTGCCCCTTCCTCCAGCGCCATTGCACGCTCTGCCGCCTGCCCTACTTGGGTGAGCAAAATCACAGGTGTCCAGTTGCCTTGCTGGCGTAACTGGCGCAATACAGCGCGTCCATCCAGCCGGGGCATCAGCACATCCAACACGATCAACTCAGGGGTAATCGCCTGTATCTGAAGCAGTGCCTCTTCGCCATCGCGCGCGGTCGTCACAGCAAAGCCCGCTCGTGTGAGGAAAGGGGCAAGATTCTCGGTAATCGCCCGCTCATCATCCACCAACAGCACCTTGACGGGTCGTTCTGCGCCCGCTTCACTCCATTTGTCCATCCGTAACTCCTGCTCCATTTATCCTGTATATTGGGCCAGGAAGGTGGTCGCGACAAGTATGTTATCTTGAAACGCGTAGGATGGACTGCCTAGCCATGCCAAGCAGCCCATCCCCGGAATCTATCACATAGAAGGTCCTATTGACTTGGCAGCGGCGTCCCCGTTGGCACAAGAGTCTGGTCTGTATCGGACGGCGCTACGGTCGGCAATGGTGTTGCCGTGAAGACAAACGCAGGCGTTGGCGTGATTGCGTTCTCTCCGGCTCCTTCCGCCTCCATCGGCATCAAAGCAAACCTCTGTCCAGTTGAACTCTCTAACTGTGCATAGGCCAATGGCTCGGAACCAGGAAAGCCTAGCCACAGGGTAACGCCATCCGCCAGCTTATATTGGTAGATGACCAGCCCACTTCCTGAGATCGCATCCGGTTCGCCCCACAGCGTTAACGCTTCTTCACTCGTCAATGTCTCAAACTGGTCATACAGACTAACCAGGAACTCGTCCAACGTCTTCGCTCCATCCGTGGCAGGGGTCAACGGAACCAGCGTGGGTGTCATAGCCGCCATTACGGCGGGAGTCTCTGTCTGTATTGGACGCCACACGGCAAAGAGGTGGCTCCAATCGATATATCCATAGAAGCCAAACCACTCTGGCACAGGAGTCAATTCAGGAACCAACAATTGCTGCTCTTCCCCTGTTTTACTCACCAGCCAGAGCGACGTCCGCCCGCTGGGATCGAGGCGAGCAATGAGCAAGGTCTCGTTGTCAAGCCAATGTGGCGCTTCCTCACGATACTTCATATCACCTGTCACTGGGTGAGGTTCAGGGATGTTGCCGCCTTCTACAATCCACAATTGGCGCTGATTCAATGCTGCTTCGGCCTCTTCTCCACCATCTACCCCTTCTATATCGGGCATACCGATATAGGCAATCAAGCTACCATCAGGCGACCAAGCGGGAGATGTGACCGCTTGATCGATGGGAGTCAATTCCCATTTTTGCGTGCCGTCTACGACAATAGATTGCAGCCGCTTCTCATGCCACATCTGCCGCCCACTGCCCACCACCACTGCTACCTGGGAGAGACCATTGGGCTGGCTTTCTACTGCGTCCTCATGTACCAAGACCGGTTCAGCGAGGAGTTGCGGCGTGCCTCCCCCAACGGGCACGCTGTACAGTGGCACACCATCAGCCAAGATCGAGGCGGAGGGAATCGGCGCTTGCCAGTAGATGAGATGCTGCCCGTCACTGCTCCACCCATGCAGGAGGATTTGCCCCTGCTCTGGCAAGCTGCCTTCAAGTACCTGTACAGGTGTACCGTCGGCTCGATCAACCACCCACAATCCATCTTGAATTTCGCCCTCATCAGGCGATTGCACCGACCAAGTAAAGGCCACTTTCTCGCCATCAGGACTCCACGCGATCTTGCCTATACTCGCATTGGCATCCGCAGGTGTCTCAATCGCATCCGGGCTTACCCAAACCATTGGCTCTGGAAGTTGCGGCGTCAATAGTGAGATGCCACCATGCTCCGCATAGGCCAACGTATCAACCACAGGCGACCACGCGTATGCTTCTCCAACTCCCGTCGCCACCAGCCGCGCCTCTCCGCCATCGCGCCGCACAATCCAAAGTTCAGGCAGATTGTCGCCTTTCAAATAACTTAGCCACTCACCACTCGCCGACCAGCGCGGTGAGTGGTTACGTCCATCATACGTCACCCGCAAAGGAGAGCTGCCCACAGATTCGCTCATACTTACAATGTTGCCATCAACCTGCTCTGTGATAGCACGCCGTTGTCCATCGTCGCCGGACAGTTGCGTAAACCAGATATCTCCCCCCTGGACATAGGCGACCGCGCTCGGTGTGGCTGCACCAGGGGCGAGCGTTGGCGCTGGCTCAGGGCTTGACTCCTGTGCAGCTTGATTGAGCACGGTCGGTTGTGCTTCACCAGTGGAACGCCCCCCAATCTGTTCAGAGGCATTGGCCTGTGGAACGTGCTCAATACCAATTTCCACGCTACCACAACCCGCTAAGAGTGCGGCGGTAATCCCCAACCCTACCATTAAGCCAGCAAGGAGCCGTCGCAGATTTAGCTCTCGATTGCTGATCTGTATGGACTCTTGAGGTTGTCTTGCAAGCATTTGAACCCTTCTCCCATCACGTTCTGTTTACTTAAAAGCTGAAGGTTGGCTGGGCCGTTATAGCGTAAGCTCTACGCTACACAGCCACAAGACAGTCTTCTGTCCTGTACATCAGCATCGCGCATCTTTGTCACAACACGATGACACCCGTGTTACCAAAATGCAACAAGATGCGGAAATCTCAAATCACCAGAGCCGTCACAAGTCCTATGAATCATGCTATGCTTCCACTATCAGTTCTTCCACTATCTATCAACTATCTATATAGACAGGAGATCCTTGCGATCTGTTCCCAATCCTGTTGCCTGAACAAAGAAAATCCCGCCAGGTTGATGCTGTAGTACACGAGAACAGTACAAATTCGACAAAAGAATATGCAAGGGTATTGACAAAAGTAATGGATCATGCTAGGAT
>CAMPHP010000714.1 GCA_946885925.1 uncultured Litorilinea sp. | reverse complement strand
ATACGACGGTCTATTACTGTTATACGCTGCGTCATACGGGCGGTACAGACGATCGAGCTTTGACCGTTCACGATGTACGAACCTCGCGTAGGGTCAACAGAACAGATCTCTCACTGCCAGTAACTCCAGGCGCAACTGTTGCTGTAACCCAGGGATTCCGCGACGGATTTAACTTTTTAACCGATACTACCAATGTGGATGTTGCCAATGTGGTGACATGGACAGCACACACCGATTCGGGTTCGCAGTTCACTGCCACCAGCATCAGCCACATCAACGTCGTTACACCGGCGTTGAATGTGGTCACAACTGTAGGGCAAGACCGCGCCGCTTGTCCCCCAGCAAGTACTTTGCGGGTTCCCTCTGGACAAAATGTTGCCTTCTGCGTGAGGGTGCAAAACCAGGGTGACATTACATTTACAAATCACATATTGACTGGAACGCAGCCCACAATCAATGCTACCTTTGCTTATTCGCTTGCGCCTGGTGCAAGTGTCGAGATCTACCCCACTGTCCTCGGCAACTTCGGGAGTTCCGGCTCACTGGAACAAAATAATGTTACAGGGCCTTTTGATAACAGAGTCACCTATACGGCGCGTACTGCCACCGGCCTGAGCGTCACTAGAGTCTCTACGGCATCAGTCGATGTAGGCAATACGACAGTACGCTTTACCAAGACGGTTAGTACCAAACCAGAGGATTGCAGTGGCAACGCCAATGTTACAGTCCCGCCAGGCACGCGCGTCTATTATTGCGCGATCATTATCAACACAGGCGTAGTCCCGCTAACCCAGCATCAATTGACTGAGCAACATCTCAGCATTGACGTGAAGTTTGAGTACGACTTGCAGCCAGAGCAAACGCTGACAGTTACCAACGATTTTCTGGCGCGCCACAACGAACCGATTGTCTTTGGGCCTTTTGAGATCAACCCCATCTATGGTAATGTCATTAATAACACGATGACTTATTCGGCGACCTCGTCCGATGGACTTCAGGTGAGTGCGAGTGCCGCCTCCACTGCCCAATATCCACCCACGCCTACACCGACCAGGACGGATGAACCAGACCCGACATCAACCAATACCCCCCCTCCTACGGGGACACCGACCAGCACCTCCATTCCTGTTCCGCCGACTGAGACACCCACGCCGACCTTTACCCCGGAAACGCCCAGTCCAACGCCAACGCGCAGCTATGCCATTTCGTCGCTAGCCACGCCGACGCCGCGCGCCCAATCCTCTACCATGCAACAGGGGATGCCCCAACAGGATTTTGGACAACAACCCACGCAGGCAGTGGCACAACTTCCCGCCCAAGAACCTGCGTTAGCCACGGCGACTCAGCTCGCCATTGACGCTACTGCGACTACCATCGCGCTGGAGGCCACTACAACGCAAGCGATATTGGATAGTGCTGCCACGGCAACATTCCAAGCTAGTTCGCCGTTGGCGACGCCTACATTGCCCTTTCCGGATGGCGGACAAGCAGGATTACCCACAGGAGAGGGAGTGCCTGGTGGGATGATGGCGACAGAGACTGTCTCCGTACTTGCCAGCGAGACCCCAGAGGTAGTTGTCCTGGTGGTGACAAATACACCCGATCCGGCGTTGGCACTGCTGCCAGATGGTCAACGCCCTATTGTCTATCCCACACCCACCGCTACGGCTGATTATGTAATGGCCGCGGCACGTACCGTTGATACGGCTGTGACAACGTTTGGTTGGCTTTGGTTTTTGGTGGGTTCATTGATCTTTTTTGTCACAGCAGGGATTGTTGCTGGGTTCTTCTTCCGCCAGGCTGAAGTAAATCGTTATGAGTTAGTAGACCCAGATTTCTGGCTAGAGGAGGAGCCGTTGGCTGATCGCGATCTCACGCAACCCGAAGCGGGGCGTAGTACAGACGAGGATTGGCCGGTGGGTTTGCGATGAAGTCTGTGGGATTGATTGTACTGGCTCTGGTGGCGTTTGCTTGGCGGGTGCAGGGGCTAGCGTGGCAGAGTTTGTGGCGCGACGAAGTAGACGCTGTCTACTTTGCCACGCGCTATTTGCCAGAGACCCTGGCGATGTTTGTGCAGCCAGGACAGAATGGCGCGCTCTATTTTGTGGCGTTGCGCCCCTGGTTTAGTCTGGTAGGCACCAGCGAGTTTGCCTTGCGCTTTCCATCGGCGGCTGCAGGCGTTTTATCAGTGCTGCTGACTTGGCAGGTAGCGCGCCGCCTGATCCCCTTGCTGCCATTGGGCGGAAGCGGTGTTGCAGCGCTCCCGTCATCCAGCGCGGCATGGTTGGCTGCCGCGCTGATGGCGGTCAATCCCTATCAGCTATGGTATGGGCAAGAGGGAAAAATGTATACCATCATCACGACGCTGGTCTTGTTGGCGACCTGGTGGTGGTTGGAGGGGATTCGTCGCGGTGGTTGGCGACCGTGGCTGGCCTATCTCATTACCGTTAGCGTGGGCATGTATACCCATTTGCTCTTGATCTTGCTCTTTCCGCTCCATTTTGTCTGGTTTTGGCTGGCTTGGCCTCAAAGCCGTTCTCATTGGCGTGGTTATGCACTGGCCTTGGCAGGGCTGACATTACCCTATCTTCCCATGCTCTGGTGGCAGTGGGATCTCCTGACGATTGATATCCAACGTACTGGCTTTAGCTTTACGCCGCCGCTTGAGATGGCACGTACCATCCTCTTGAATCACAGCCGTGGTTTTATGCCGCCCGGTGATCTCTTGTGGCTGATTCCTGTTTACTTCCTAGGTGCGGCAGGGGTCGTGCTAGGCGGGGGCGAAGTGACTTCGAGCGATGTGCTACCTGCCGAACCTACTGCGTGCGCAGATCAATTGCATTTGGCGGCGTGGCGGCGTTGGGCCATGGTGATCAGTTGGGTCTTGCTGCCAGTAATTGGTATCTATGCGTTGAGTTTGCGCCAGCCGATCTTTACAGATCGCTATGTCATCTGGATTGCCCCGGCGCTGATGATGCTGGTGGCACTGGGCCTGGTGGTGGTGAGACGCTATGCGTGGATTTTGGGGCGCGTTTTGGCTGTCGGGTTGTTGGTCTATTTGCTGGGATTCTGGCTTTATGCGGGCTGGCAGCAGAAGACGCAGCCGACAAAGTATGATCTGCGCGGTGGCGTGCGCTATATCGCCCAACAT
>CAMPHP010000713.1 GCA_946885925.1 uncultured Litorilinea sp. | reverse complement strand
GTAGATTTCATCCTAGGAGACCCAACAGCAGCATGACAGGAACTGAAATAGCGGTAGACTACCGTGTGAACCCCACTGTCACAAACACTGAACTAGACCAGCTCTATGTAGTCTCATGGCCCAATCACCATCCACCCTACGACTTCCGCCCTGAGCTAGAGCATTCGCTGGCTTTTGTTGGTGCCTATGTTGGTGATGAGCTGATTGGTTTTGTGCGGCTGGCATGGGATGGTAGCGTCCATGCCTTCCTACTCGAACCAACTGTCCATCCTAACTACCGCCGCCAGGGTATTGGCCGAACTCTAGTCGAGCGAGCTGTTGCAGTTGCGTGCGACCGTGGTATGGAGTGGGTCCATGTCGACTATGAGCCACACCTGCACAAGTTTTACCAGGCGTGTGGTTTTACCTCTACGAATGCAGGACTCATTCACTTACGCTGAATATGCATAAGCAATCAGATTTGAATACATCCAGCTTCAACTCATCAAGATGAGGATAGCAAAGAGTGCCGCAACCTGTAGCCCAAAGATCGGCACTGTGTTCCCTAGAAAGTTGCCCATGCTATAGTTGCCGTGGTTGCGAATCAGAATATTGATTGTGTTGAGCAGTGGTGTCATATACGACGCATAGGCCGAGAACGTGAGTGTGATGGCAGCTTGTTGCGGAGAGAGCCCTTGGGCAACAGCCAATTGGATGGCAATCGGCACGACCACGGCTAGCGTTACAAGAGCAGGTACCACTTGGGCTACCAACGCCGTGCCAAGATAGAGCAGGAGCAGTGCGCCGTAAATGCCAATCACGTGGCTCGTGTCGTTGATAAGACCAGCCGCCATCTCTGCCACACCGGTCTGCTGAATCGCTGTAGCGAGAGGCAGCATGCCTGCCAACATGACAATGATCGTGACGTCAATGCTGGCAAGGGCTTCCTCTAGAGTAAGGCATCGGGTAATAATCAGCACCAATGAAGCGACGAGTAGTACAGTAGCCAGCGAAACCCAATTGAGCATGACTGCCAATACAACGACTCCAAGCACCGCTAATGCAATCTTGATCTTGCTGGTAGCCCTATCTGCCGACTCGGGGGTTAGTTCGCAGGTAAATACAAGATCACGATTGTGGTTTGTCCCTTGTACTTGGGAGGGTGAACCCTGCATCAATAAGGTGTCCCCTGGTTGTAGCTGTAACTGTGCAATCCCATGTTGAATCGATTCGCCTTGGCGATTCACAGCTAAAACGACCAAACCGTAGCGACGTTGGAACTGGCTCTCCGCAAGCGTTTTGCCGACAAGGTTCGAGCGTATCGGTATCACTGCCTCACAAAGATTTAATTCCGGCTCTTCTAGACAGCTGAAATCAGTCAGCCGTACAGGGCCAGCAATATTCAGTGCATGGAGCCGGGCGCTGCGCCAGGTCTTGTGTAGATCTCCTTTGACGATTAAGTGATCATCTGGCGTAAGCTGATGATCCGGATCGACTTGACGAGCCATACGCTTGTGCGCGGGTTGTACAGCAACCACCTCAAGCTCCTCTTGGGAACGCAGGTTAGTTTCAGCAATCCGTTCACCGACCAAGTCCGATTGCTCGCCTACCCGTACCTTATAGAAGGTATCGTTAAGTCCGTAGTTTTCTTCAATGTCCTCGATGGAAGGGGTTGCGTCGTCCGAGACTTGATGGTTCGGTAAAGTACGTTTACCCATCAAGGCAAACCAACCTATCGTAATGATAAGTAAGAGGGCAGCGTAGGGAGTGAAGCTAAAAAAGCCCAGAGGCGGCTGACCAC
This sequence comes from uncultured Litorilinea sp., assembly GCA_946885925.1. Next base: position 1,373 of record CAMPHP010000713.1, on the reverse strand, counting down.
TTTGTTGCAGTAAGTCACTCACAATGAGGTTTAGGGGAGCGCCGATTAGGGTCAATTGGTTACCAAACATGGATGCCAGAGCCATGGGTAACAGCAGTTGCGGCGGCGCAATCTCAAGCTCACGCCCTACCCGTAGGATTACGGGAATAAAGATGATAATCACCAGCATACTGCTCATGATCGAGCTGAGAAGTGCCGCGGTTCCTGTAAGCAGGAGCAGCATCTTGAGACGATTCCGGCTACCAGCATTCAGAATAAAGCGGCTCAAGATGGTAGCGAGGCCATTGCGGCGCAATGCCGCACCTAAGATAAAGATACCCGCAACTGTAATAATGATAGGACGGCCAAGTGCTTCAAAAACTTGATCCGCCGTAAGCACACCAGTACCAATCAAGGCAACCATGATCAGCAAAGCCACAAAGTCCATACGAAACCGTTGAGAGGCGAGCAGCAGGAGTGTGGCAAGAAGGATGGCGATGGTAAAGAGAGCTTGTAGATTCATTGTAAGTACGATGATATTCCAGAACACTCGCCTGGGGGTGGCGATCCAGCTCACCTGCGCGCCTATGGCAGCTTGCTGCATGTCAGCTTGTAACAACTTTAGGTCGAAGTAGAGGCCAATGATATAGATTAGGATAAAAGAAGAAGGTAGACACGGAGTAACACAAAAGAGTGCTTGTAATTGTGCAACAACTGATAGTAAAGCAACTGGTAGTAAATGGGGTGCAGTGATGATCGCGGCGGGCTAACTTGCAGGGGTGTGTCTTAGCGTACTCTTTGTCGTTAGCATCGTCTTTATTCTGGTGACTGGCCCTAATCCGAGGTGACAGAGTCCACAGAGGTCACACACTCCGTGATGATTCTGCCAAGAGTAGCCAGTGTCCCGCTGCTCATTTCATACTGTCCCTTTGCTTTGCCAACTCCTGAGCACAGGGGTATACTGGCCCTCAATAACCTGTCGCGTAGCCGCTAATTCAGTCTGGAAAGAACTGAGAATGCCCCGTACTGCACTCTATGATGCCCATGTCGCCCTGGGTGGCCGCATGGTGGAATTTGCCGGATGGGAGCTCCCCGTCCAATACGCTACTGGACCTACTGCCGAACACCACGCTGTGCGTACCGCTGCTGGTCTCTTTGATATTGACCACATGGGGCAGATTGAAGTCCGTGGACCCGATGCCGAGCTTTTTCTGCAAATGATCCAAACGTGGGATGTCAGCCGTATGGTCCAGCAAGAGGCACATTATGGTTTGCTCACCTATGCCGACGGCACCATCGTGGATGACATCTTTATCTATCGCCTGCCCGAACGCTGGCTCGTGATCGTTAATGCCGCCAACCGTGCCAAAGATATGCAGTGGATGGCTGCACAC
>CAMPHP010000712.1 GCA_946885925.1 uncultured Litorilinea sp. | reverse complement strand
CCCCGGCGGCGTGACGGTACGGCAACACTGGCCTTTTTTAGTGTAGCCAACGATGAGGAAAGCCTTGAACGGCTTTGGGCCGTTGCTCAAGAACAAGCCTTTGGCCGCGGTTTCTATAATCTAGTGGGGCCAGTTGCCTTCTCTCCCTACTTGGGGTATGGCGTGCTGCTGGATCACTTTAACCAGACGCCACCGCTTTACACGCCCTACAATCCGCCCTATCTACCCGAAATTCTCGATACCTTGTTGGAACGGGTGCAGACAGCGCGCCTGTACCATCTCGATGTGCCAGCCAAAGTAAATGTTCCCTCTGCACCCGCCCATCTGCGCCCATTGACAGCCAGTGACGAATCGACTGTACTGCCAACGCTCTTTGCCGCGTTGGATAGCCCTTTCGACTCACCACCTCCCGATGCCACCGAAGCCTCTTTTATGGTGGACTGGTGGCGCATCGCGCCAAGTTCGGGGTGGATTGCCGAAGTCGAAGACCAGCCCGTAGGTTTTGTGCTGCTCCAGCCCGATCTGGCTCCGGCCTTGCGCCGTGCAGGGGGTGGGCGCAATCTGCTGTGGCGGCTTTGGTGGCAATGGCGGCGCACACGTCCTGCTCGCGCTGGGCGCATCGTGGCAGGAGGTGTGTTACCCAACTGGCGGCAGCAGGGGATCGGCAGCCAGTTGCTCTCTGCGGCCCTACGCTCGGCCCAACTGCAAGGCTGGCACAAGCTCACCATTGGGCCAGTCGCCGACGATTCGCAAGCCGCGACTTTCTTGCTTGCCCACCACGCGCAGCCTCTCCAGCATTACGCTCTTTATGGCATGGAATCGTAGAATAGAGAAGCTATGTTGGCTCCGCGCATGGCCGGAGGCTCAAGCCATCTGGCAAGCAGACAAAGCCCCCAAACTTCAAACATGCGCCAATTACAAAGAAGGTTTACTAAGAATGACATACGTTGATGCCGGAGAGTGAAACGATGACGCCTAGCACAACTTTGTTGATCCACGGAGGAAACTCCGCCATTGCTGGCGTTTTACAGCCTGTCCATATGCGGATCGCTGGCAGCACAATTGCCACCATTACACCCGCAACGAACTCTCCCCAGGCAGATGGCGCAACCGCGCAGTTAGATGCTACCGGCTGCACGCTCCTTCCCGGCATGATTGACGTGCATGTTCATGGGGCTGTGGGCGCGGATACAATGGATGCCGAACCAGTGGCGCTGGGGCGGATGGCACGCTTTTTTGCTCACCACGGCGTAACGAGTTTTCTACCGACCACACTAACGGCTACGCCTGAAGCGACATTGGCAGCCGTGAAAGCGGTAGCAGCCGCAGGCGACTTCCCCCATCCAAGAGGTGCAGCAAGCCTGGGCGTCCATTTAGAAGGGCCATACATCAACCCCCGCTTTCCCGGCGCACAATTGCCCGATGCCATTCGCCCACCTGACCTGGCGGAGTTTGAAGCACTCTGCGCCGCCGGGCCGGTACGCATGATCACGCTAGCGCCCGAAATCCCAGGTGCATTCGCCTTGATCCAGAAGGCGCGGGCACAGGGCATCCTCACCGTTATCGGTCACAGCGCAGCCACCTATGAGGAGTGCGAAGCGGGTATCGCCGCGGGAATTTCCCAGGCGACCCACACCTACAATGCCATGACTGGGCTGCACCATCGCCAACCTGGGACACTAGGCAGCGTCCTGACCAATGACACGGTCTATGCACAATTGATTGCAGACAATGTCCATGTCCATCCTGCCGCCATGAATATACTGGCCCGCTGCAAAGGCGTTGCGCGTACCCTGTTAATCACCGATGCCATGCGTGCTGCCGGGTTCCCTGCTGGTCACTATGACCTGGGCGGGCAAGGTGTACGTGTAGTCTCTGGCAAAAACGGCGGCGAATGTCGTTTGGCGGATGGTACGTTGGCGGGAAGTGTTTTAACGCTAGAGCGCGGCGTGGCAAACTTTAGCAAGGCCACGGGGATTGACCTAGTACAAGCATGGAACGCCGCTAGCTTGAGTCCTGCAATGGCGCTAGGGCAAGCACACCAACGCGGGCAGCTAGCGCCCAATTATCTGGCAGATGTGGTGCTGTTGGATGATGCGGGAGAAGTAGCGGCAACGGTGATACAGGGGCGAGTCGTCTACCTGCGTGAGCCTGAACGGTTATGTGCCAACGGTGGTAATCATGAACCGGACGGCCCCGGCAGCCTCTAGCGCCGCAGCCACCTGCGATGCAGTTGCGTCCTCTACCAAGGCAATCATATTGCCCCCACCTCCACCCCCGCTGAGTTTAGCACCCAATGCGCCAGCGCTACGGGCAGCATCCACCAGTTGGTCTAGCAAGGGTGTGCTGACGCCAATCTGCTGGAGCAGGGCATGGTTGCGGTTGAAGATGGCCCCTAGCGCCTTGCTATCCCCTCGTTCAATCGCAGCCCGCGCCTCATAGACCAGCGCGCCAATGGCATCAAACCACCCCTCATACGCAGCTGTATCTTCTGCGCGGCGGCGGCGCACACCCGCGACTGTTTCGAGCGTAGGGCTAGCGACGCCAGAATCAGCGATGACCAGCATAAACGGTTTTGCCGGGGCGAAGACCTCTGGGGGGTTGCCTTTGATATACCAGACAGGCTGCCCATAGGCAACCACGGTATTGTCAATGCCGCTGGGTGTGCCGTGATAGATTTGTTCGCCTAGATAGACCAGATTGCTGACTTGCGCCGGGTCTGGTATTACCCCCATTTGGGCATGGATGGCACGTACCAGAGCCGCGTTGAGCGCTGCCCCACTGCCCAAACCGCTGGCAACAGGAATTTCACTCGTGACTTCGATCTGCCAATCCGGGTCAGGAGGCAAGCCAAGTTGTGCCAGCGTTGCCCGCGCCACCAACGCCAGCGCATTTTCAGGCGGGGCATCTGCCAGGCGAACGCGCATGTTCAAGTCGCGTGCAACGATCCAGCAGCCGCTTCCGCTGGGGAGCGGTTCAATCGTGGCGCGTGCGACTCGATTCCACACAGGAACGGCAATGGCTGGGCGACCATAGACCACGGCATGTTCGCCCACTAAAATAACTTTGCCTGGTGCGGTGGCAGCAACCATAGAGGATAATGCGTGACTAGGCAAGTGCAGCGATGATGGTATCAGGTACGTCAGTGATAATCG
>CAMPHP010000711.1 GCA_946885925.1 uncultured Litorilinea sp. | reverse complement strand
GTCTATGACGAGTCAGTGGAGATTCAACTCTATCGCCAAGAAAACATCTGGGCCGTACGCAAGCGCGTCAGCGGCTTTGAGCCTTATGCGCCCGACGCCACCCGCCCGTGGAATGGCCTGAGCGTCAGCGCCTAGTTTTCCATGCAAGCCACTTTTTGCGGAAGCCCCATGCAAGTAGGGGGCTTCCGCAAGGGTACTTTGTAAAACAGGAAATTTCTCGAAATGGGTACTTACATCCGTCGCCGCCTACTCCAATCTATTCTTGTGGTCTGGGGTGTGTCGGTGCTGGTTTTCTTTCTTCTACGCCTTGCCCCCGGCGACCCTGTTAGCCTCTTGTTGTCGGAAACGGCTACCCCCGAACAGATGGACGCGGCGCGCGAAAAATGGGGGCTAAACGAACCAATTCCCGTTCAATATATGGTCTTTCTCGGACGCGCCCTTCAGGGTGATTTAGGTGACTCGCTCTTTTTCCAACAGCCAGCCATCGAAGTGCTGTTAGAACGAATGCCCGCTACGCTCCAACTTTCAGCTGCGGCGCTGCTTTTTTCGCTTTCTGTTGCCATCCCCATTGGTATGATGTCTGCGCTCAAGCGCGATAGCTTTTGGGACTATTTAGGCACTGGACTTGCCATGCTAGGCCAAGCAATCCCCCCATACTGGCTGGGGATTATGTTGATCCTCGTCTTTTCAGTAGGTTTGGGTTGGTTTCCCACATCAGGACGAGGAACCATTTGGCATTTGGTTTTGCCAGCCATCACCCTCGGCTCGGTCCTCATGGCGCTCATCACGCGCTTGGTGCGTTCCGGCATGTTGGATGTGCTGGGCGAGGACTACATCCGCACAGCCCGCGCAAAAGGCTTGCAAGAGCGCCGCGTTATCGTGCGCCATGCCCTCCGTAATATCTTGATCCCGTTGGTGACGGTGGTGGGGCTGCAACTGGGCGCGCTCTTTGGTGGTGCGGTCATTACCGAAAGCATCTTTGCTTGGCCCGGTGTTGGACGCCTCGCCCTGCAAGCCATCAACGCGCGCGATTACCCGATGGTGCAAGCCTCTGTCCTCTTTATCTCGGTTGTCTATGTCTTTCTTAATCTATTAGTTGATATTATCTATGTCTATCTCGACCCACGCATCCGTTACGAATAAGTCCACTCCGCCCACCCCGGCGGAACCTGCGCCAGTGGCAGAGAGCTTGCGCCGTCCTAGCGCAACCTTCCGCAGCCGCTTCTGGCGCAGCCGCCGCGCTGTCTTTGGCCTGACCTTCTTACTCCTCGTCAGCGCAATGGCGCTGCTGGCTCCTGTGCTTGCGCCCTATCCGGAACTCCGCCAAGACCCAAGTCGCACGCAGCTTCCGCCCCTTTCCGTGTCAGAAAGCGGCAGCTATCACATCCTAGGCACTGATGCCCTCGGTCGCGATCTGCTCTCGCGCATGATGTTTGGCGGGCGTGTCTCGCTGCTCGTGGGTATCACCGTGGTTAGCGTGGCATCTCTCCTCGGTGTACCCCTGGGTCTCATCAGCGGATTCTTTGGCAAATGGCCCGACGCGCTGATCATGCGCGTTGCCGATGTACAATTGGCAGTGCCCTTTATTCTGCTTGCCATTGCCATCATGGCGATCCTGGGCACGGGTCTTTTCAATGTCATCTTGGTACTCGGTGTTAGCAGTTGGGTCGGTTATGCCCGTATTGTGCGTGGCTCCGTGCTCAGCCTGCGCTCCCAACCTTTTATCGAAGCAGCACGCTGTACAGGTATGACGGATAGACGATTAGTCATCAGCCACCTGCTCCCGAATGTCTGGACACCTGTCTTGGTGCTGGCGACCCAGGGTGTGGGTGGTGCAATTTTGGCGGAATCCTCGCTCACCTTCCTGGGACTAGGCATCTCGCCCTTGATCCCCACCTGGGGTGCAATGATTGCCGACGGGCGCAACTATCTAACAACCGCCTGGTGGATCTCCACCTTGCCTGGTCTCCTGCTCACCTGCACAGTGCTCGCCATCTACTTTCTAGGCGATGGCTTGCGCGATGTGCTAGATCCCCGCCTCCGCATGTAGCATTCCGGCATCTATCAAGCTTTCTCGTCCGTTCGATTCATCGCATTGCCCGCCTGATGCAGCAGCGTTAGGCGGGCAATGCGCGCGGCCAATGCTTCTTTGACGATCTGAGCATGCAGAGTCAGGTACTGCTCATGCGCGGCACTGGGAGAAACCATGATGGTTGTCTTAACATCACCATCCAAATGGATATCTGTCCTGACAACGAGAACAGGGGCAGTGTCGTCCTCCGCAGTATCATCCTTCCCAGTATTATCCTTCGTAGTGGCAGCATATGTGGAGATAGAAAGAGATAGGAGAGCAATGTCTCTTGCTGTATCAGCGTGAGTGGGTGCCGGTCGTGCGTTATCTGTAGTAATCTCACTAGCTATCGTAGCATCCAGACCCTTATACGGCTCCGATACTAGGTGATGAGTAGAGAGACGACTAACACGACTGGCAGACAACCCACTGTGAGAAAATGGCTTGATCTCAATCGAAGGTTGTTCGACGGGCATCTCATTCGCCTCAGTGACTTTCAAGCGTACGGCAGGATCACCGATAATGGCATAGCTACGCGCATCGTTGTTCGCTGTCCATGCACCGGCTAAGTCGTAAGGATTGACCTGTGCACCGTAGCCAATATTTTCCAGTTCTACACTAAGGTCCGACGCAAGTTCAGCATACCGCTCATTAAAGTACTCAACAGCAGAGCCAATTGGGTGTCCTGCCAGGAGACGCTCAAGTGTGCTTTCAAACACAGCAGTTTGGGTACCAGCCCCTGTCCAGTTAAACGAGTAGCTCCACGCACGCTCCACATGACCAATCAGCGCGAGGGCACCGCCGTGCGTATGACCAAGCAGCTTTGTCGGTAGCTCGGCTAAGAATGGCTGTTGAGCAATGGCCGCGCGCTCTTTAAAGGCAGCCTTGGAGAATTCGTCATAGAGTGGCGTGCCAGCTCCATAACAGGCAAAGCTGAAAACTAACATACCCAGGACGTTGGCACTATCAGCCAAGTCATCACCCGCAAAATAGTAATCTTGCGGAATTGCCCGCCTCCATGCGCGCGGGCCAGGCCAGTCTTGGCAAACTAAGGCCCCTTGATGAATACGCTGGAGCGCATGGC
>CAMPHP010000710.1 GCA_946885925.1 uncultured Litorilinea sp. | reverse complement strand
TTTTCGCGACTTGCACCGTAACAATATGGGTGCTATAGTCGCGTTGCCCATTGCCATCGTGTTGTCGTATTGGCTTGCAACATGGGTTTGTCGCAGTGCGTCTCACCTTTCATTCTCACCTTTTGCTCTCCTAAACCTGCCGGCTGTCGAATCAAATAGACTGTAACCGTTAGACCTTGGTTATGCGGTCACTATGCGCTGTGCATCAGCCATACGCAGCCTACCCAGGTCGCCCAGTTCGTCCTCAATCTGCTTGATTCAGCTTTAGTGCTCAGTGTTAAACCCTGTACACGAGCAGTACGTTCGTTCTAGCAAGGAGGGTACAGCCATGTCGTTTCCTTTTTTTGGCGAAATTTTCACCTTTGCCCAGCCCGATGGCAGTCAACTCCAGGTGCGCGGCTGGGGCGATCAGCACTATGCGGTCTTCGAGACGCTAGACGGCTACACCGTCGTCAAAGACCCTAGCAGTGGCTTTTTTCACTATGCCACACTCTCCAACGATGGTGAGGAGTTACGCCCCAGCGGTATGCGTGCGGGCCTGGTTGACCCACAACGCCTGGGGATGAGCCGCGGCCTTGAGGTCGCTCACGCTGCTGCCGAGGCGCACGCAAGCGAAAGTAACGGGTTGCCCCGCACCATGACGCGCTGGCAGACGCGCCGCCAAGAAGCCCGAAACGCTACCCGTCTGGCAATGGCCTCGCGCGGCATTCTACGCGCACCGCCCCAGCGCGAGACAACTGGTGTCTACGTCGGGCTGTGTCTGCTCATCCAATTCCCCGATGTACCAGGCACAATTTCCAGAGAAGAGGTAGAAGCCTTTTGCAACCAGCCGGGTTACTCCGGGTTTGGCAACAACGGCTCTGTCTTTGACTATTTCGTAGATAACTCTGGCGGCAAACTCCAATATACCAACATCGTCGCGCCCTACTATACAGCCCGCCAGCCTAGAGCTTATTACACCAACCCCAACATAACCTATGGCTCGCGTGCTCAGGCATTGGTGAAAGAAGCGTTAGCCCATCACAAAGCCCAAGGTTTTAATTTTGCCCCGCTTACCAGTGATAACGAAGACTACGTCTATGCCCTGAACATCTTCTACGCGGGCAACGTTGTCAACAACTGGGGGGAAGGGTTGTGGCCCCATGCCCACCATCTCTTGCTCCCTACGACCGTTGCACCTGGCAAACGCATCTATGACTATCAGATCACAGCGATTGGCAATGAATTGACACTCGGCACCTATTGCCATGAAAACGGTCACATGGTCTGCGACTTCCCCGACCTCTATGACTATGGTCGTGAATCGCGCGGGATTGGTGTCTATTGCTTGATGTGCGCGGGGTCGAATGTAAACCCAAAGAATCCGACGCAGATCTCAGGCTATCTCAAGTACAAAGCCGGTTGGGCCAGCCAGATCACACCGATCACAACCAACATGAATGCCACAATCCAGGCAGGGGAGAACGACTTCTTCTTGTTACGCAAAAATATGGCCGAATACTTCCTCATCGAGAACCGCCAGAAGTCAGGGCGCGACCAGGCTCTGCCCTCATCCGGCCTTGCGATTTGGCATGTGGACGAACTAGGCAACAACGAGCACGAGCAGATGACTCCCACGCGCCACTATGAATGTTCGCTGGTGCAGGCCGACAACCGGTTCGACCTGGAACGTGGTAGCAATGGGGGCGATAACCGCGATCTCTTCCATGCTGGCATCAACAGCCGCTTTGCCGATACGACATTACCCCCCAGTAAATGGTGGGATGGCACGCCCGCAGCATTGGACATCAACAACATCAGCCAGAGTAGCGTCAGCATGACCTTTTCGGCCTCGGTTGGAACCGGCACAGAAACGGGTGATGGCACCGGCACACCCTCACCCAAGGCGCAATGGACATTTATGGTCTATCTGGCAGGTGACAACAACCTCGAGGAGTTTGGCGTCACTGATTTGCGCGAAATGAAAGCTGCTGGCTCCACCAATGATATGCATATTGTCGCCCAGTTCGACTCAATGGCAGACCAGGTGACGCGACGCTATCATTTGACCTCTGACGCAGCCCTTGAGGACGACGTTGTGCAAAGCCTGCCTGAAGTAAACACCGGCGACCCCAATATGCTCTTTGACTTTGTACAGTGGGCTGTGACTGCCTATCCGGCGGAGCATTACGCGCTCGTGCTTTGGAATCATGGCAGTGGGTGGAAAGACGACGATATTTATGCGATGGCCCGCGCCCGCGGCGTGGATGACCGCATTACACGCGGCCAGGTACGGACCATACTGCGCACCAAAGTTCGCCGCGCCCTCTTTCGCACCACGGTCGAACGCATTGTTGAGGAGACAACTCGAAGGGCAATCTTGTTTGACGACACATCAGCCGATTTTCTAGACAGTGTGGAGATGCGTAAGGTGCTCGACCGCATCACAACCATGATAGGCAGTCCATTAGATCTGCTGGGCTTTGACGCATGCCTGATGAGTATGCTCGAAGTGCTCTATCAGGTGCGCAATGGCTGCGTAGTAGCCGTAGGGTCGCAAGAACTGGAACCGGGTGACGGTTGGCCCTATCACACCATCCTTGAGGCACTGGCGCATACCCCCACGATGACACCCGAAACGCTGGCCCAGAATGTTGTCGAGAGCTATATCGACTTCTACCGCACCGGCAACCCACCCCCATCAGTTACTCAGTCAGCAGTACGCATGGATGGGCTGGATCGTGTATCGGCAGAGGTCAGCCGCCTGGGCGAACATTTTATTCAAAACTTGGACGACCATGACGTCTTTGGCCGCGTATCATCGGCCCTGCGCTATGCCCAAGCTTTTTATGACAGCGACTATCTAGACCTGGTGGATTTCTGCCGCATGCTTGCCAAGGACGACCCGCAGGGTGCAACCGGAGATGCTGCGCGCTCGGTATTGGCAACGTTGGAGGCAGGGGAGACGCCTATACTGGCCGCGCGCAACAGCGGCGGCGAAGTTGCCAATGCCAACGGCTTGAGCATCTATCTGCCAGCGCGCCTCCTTTCTTCTCTCTATCCGACCCTAGATTTCGCAATGGACTGGCAATGGGACGAATTTCTCAGCGCCTTTCACCAACCTGCGGCACGAAGCCGGGAACGCATGGCCGGAGACTGAAGCAAGTTAACAGTTAAG
>CAMPHP010000709.1 GCA_946885925.1 uncultured Litorilinea sp. | reverse complement strand
AGCGGCATCCAATCGCGGCTGCCAGGGAACCTCGCTGGCCTCTACCTGCGCGGCTCCCTGGCAACGGGCGACTTTCGGCCTGAAAGTAGCGATGTGGACTTACTCGCCGTGACCGAACGAGAAGTAAATGACGCCGAGTTTGACCGCCTCGTTGAGTTCCATAGCACCATCACCCAGCAAGAGCATCCCTTTGCCACCCGCATCGAAATCGCCTACATTGACCGGGCAGCCATCCAGCGTTTCCAGCCCGGCCATCGCTTTGCCACGTTGGGCCAGGGTCACGGGGAGAAGCTAACGTGGACAGAGCATCACACGAATTGGATTCTGGAGCGCTGGATGGTGCGCGAGCAGGGCATTGCCCTCTTTGGTCCCCCACCCAAGAGACTGATCGACCCCATCGAGCCAGCGCAATTAACCAGCGCCGTGCAAGCCCGCCTGCAGGATTGGGCCGAGTGGGCGCGCGATCTCAATGATCCCGAATGGCAGCTACCGCGCAGCCACAAGGCATATATTGTCGAGACCATGTGCCGAGCGTTATATACCTTGGGCCGCGGCGAAATCGCCAGCAAGCCCCGATCCACCGCATGGGCGCGTCAGTATCTTCCCGAACCGTGGCGCACCCTGGTTGAAGAGTCGCAAAGCTGGCACACGGACGACACGCTAGACCCTGCACTTATTCCCCGCGTGCGCGCCTTCGTCCTCTGGGCAGCAGAGCAGGCAACACGGTAACAAGGGCCAACCTCAAGCGGGGTTGACGCTACTCCAAATGTCGCGGTGCCACTTCCACTGCCCATTCTCCTGTTTCCAGACAACGATAAACTTCACTGTATCGGCAACGGCTCCCCCTTCACCGCGCAAAATCGCCCTACCCACTTCAAAAGCACTTTCGCCAGACTGTTCAAGTTCGACTGTCTCCAGCGTAACAGCCTTGATACCCGCATTCATCACTCCTTGCCAAAATTCCTGTAGCGCTGCTCTGCCTGAGATAGTTCCTCCATTGGGTGGGAATGCCTGACCATCATGGGTGTAGACCGCGGCTGCACTGGCGGCATCGCTCTGATCAAAAGCGTTTTCAAAGGCGCGATTGGTCGCTCGGATAGCATCCTCAAACGTTTGGGTCGTTGTTGCGTTGCTCATCTTTTTCTCTCCGGATCGGGAACAAAGTTTCCACTACCAGCTAGTGGATGCATAGAGTCGTCTAGAGCATACGACACTGAACGTTGCCTAAGCGTTACGTCGTTCTAACGGAGACATTTATAACTTTCTCAGAAGCACGGACGAACTACGAGGAGGAAAATGGGTAAAAATATCAACATGTGTAGCCGTGTGAGTGATGCTACACACATCAAAAGTGTATGCAGATGGGTGCGCTTGTCAAGTCGTGGAAATTTGCCCAATCGCAAAGTGCACGCTGCAACGTCTCGCCAAACGTTGCAGCGTGATCCACATCCTCAAGCCATGCCGCACAAGCGAACTACAGTGACTATGTCATGCACCCGGTGTGGTTAGGCCGACGCAAGTTGGTGTTGATAGGCATGAATCGCTAATCCACCCGTGACCGAGCCAAACAGATCGGAGAGCACCATTTCTGCACCAGGGAGCTCGCTGCGCAACAGTGCTTGAAAGGCAGGAATGGAAGAAGAGCCACCCGTTGCCACCACGACGTCAATCTGCTCAGCTTTTAGTCCAGCCGCGGCAATCACTTCGCGGATACCACCGCGCACCTTGGCTCGCTCCTGTCCAATCAAACGATTAAATTCCTCGCGCGATAGTTCAACTGCAAGTTGAATTTCCTCCAGTTGTAGCCTGATAGTGGACGTTAGCTGCTGTGAGAGTTCACGTTTTGCCTGTTCGATTGCTTGAAAGAGGGCGAACCCATAGTTCTTGGTTGCCAGTGTCTCCAGGGCTTTAAAAGCCACACGGTCATTCCCATACTGGATTCCACGCTGAATAATTTGCAGATTTTCAGGGCGAGTCAATGCGGGAATTGTCTGCCATTGGTCAAGCAATTCAGCCAGATGCTCAGGAAAAGCAATAGGCCGTCCATTAAAATTAACGTCAATCGCAGATTGTGTCCCAAAATAAGGGCCTACTTTGTCGTGCATGATGGCACTGTCCAGATCGTCACCACCGACAAGGACACCTACGGACGAAAGCACCTGTTGTTGCCCGGTGGCACGCCCGCGCAGGACAGTTAAATCAAGGGTACCGCCCCCAAAGTCAAAGACCAAGAGGGTCTGATCTTGCGGCGAACGATTTACATAGTAGGTGGCAGCAGCGACCGGCTCAGGCATAAAATCTACCTGGGTAAAGCCGGCCTGCTGCGCTGCGCGCCGTATCTTCTCCTCGGCAAGGCGATCTACCTCTTGATCGTGAGAGAATGTCACGGGTCGCCCAATGAAGACTTGTTGAACCGATTGGCCTAGCTGCTGCTCTGACCGCTGCCGCACCTGGCGTAAGATGAAGGCGATTAACTCTTCAATGGTGTAATACCTGCCGAATATCTTCGTCCCTTCATAAGCCGCTGATCTTAAGGCTGTCTTGATGGATTGCAGCAACCTGCCGCGAATCGCAACATCCTCATGGATGAGCACATCATAGATAATCGTGATGGGGCCTCCTTGTTCCCCCGGCTCAAACCCCTGACTTGCCACGGTATTCTCAATCGTACCCACCACCTTCTCTTCGAGCACAACAGGGCGACCTGTGTCTTCACGCAGAAACGTCTGGACCGCGTTAATACCTAATCGCACACGATGTTGATTGTCAACATAGATCATGGAACGCAAATTGTGTTCACTGGGGTTCAGTGGGTCGAGAGAGATGTATTCCAACTTGTTGCCGTCATAAACCGCAGCCGAGGTATTCGTCGTACCAAAATCAATACCAAGCCACATGCGTGAACCCTCCTTCCAAACAATCCAAACAATAGAGTGTTGACATTCAGACAATGACGCTAAAACCGCGCCATTGCGGCCTACTCTTGAGCAACCCGAACATCATTGCTCGAGCCTATGAGGGTAGCGGTATTTGGGCAGAAAAAAACCGCCATATGGCGGGTTTACTTTGTGAAAACTTGTGTTATACTGAGGTCAGAAAGAGCAGTTCACCAAAAATCCTCGAATTTTGCGCTCTACAGGATTCAAAAAAATGAAACG
>CAMPHP010000708.1 GCA_946885925.1 uncultured Litorilinea sp. | reverse complement strand
CAACCTAAAGAACTTGCTGTTTACGCATGAATACAGTTTACCACAGTCCGATACCCGGCTTTGCGTGGCTAGGAGAGTCCTCAATGCAAAATGTAAGTAGTAGGTATATCCGTGAGATCCACTTGTAAAGTACAGGGCACACAATATACTCATACCAGTGAAAGCACCAGCCACAGTGGCATTGGCGACCTGTGTGAAGACGGATTTGCCGAGGATGTTGATTTAGTTGATTATCACTGAGGTATGAGGATGCCCATGAAGAATCCGGTACATCCGGGTCGAATTGTAAAAGGCAGCATTGAAGAATTGGGGCTCTCTGTCACCGACGCCGCAAAGGTGCCAGGTGTCACGCGCCCCACGATCTCGAAGTTGGTAAATGGTCGGGCCTCTATCTCGCCAGAAATGGCAGTTCGTCTATTAAAGGCATTTGGCAGCACACCAAAGTTCTGGCTTACTCTCCAACTAAATTACGACCTTGCCCAAGTGAAGGCTGGTGAGATCAAAGTTGAACGGTACGAACCTGTAGGTGCAAACGTCCAAATTTCGCTGTCTGACGCTGGCAGGGTCAGACAGTGACCGGTGTTGTGATGCGCTCGATCTGGCACAGGTACGCGCGGTGGGGGACGGATCCGCTCATTGGATCGATTGCCTCGTTGCCGATGATCATGTTAAGGTTAGCGCCATCCGAACTAAAGGGGTCATAGCCGGGCGCGCCAACCTCCGGGCATGCCTGCCACCAGCCATGTTGGCCGCAGACGACATGCGGCTCCAGCGTGTCATTCAGCCGCGCACGCGCCCGCACGCTGCACTGAGGAGTCTCGACGCGCACCCAGTCGCCAGGGTTGATGCCACGCTCGGCTGCAACAGCAGGGTGCAGCTCAATCTCCGGATCCAGCGCGAGCCGTCGCAAGCTCGGCAGCGCACGATGCTGGCTTTCACAGAATAGCGTGTGCTTGGCACAGGTGAAGATCAACGGGTAACGCTCGGCCAAATCCGGTCGTGAACGTGGGCTAACCAGCGGCTCTACATACTCCGGCAGAGGTGGATAGCCATATTCCAACAACGTCTCGGAGTACAATTCAATTTTGCGTGTCGGCGTGGCGAAGCCTTGCGCCGCACCCTCCTTCTCCTCGGCAAACTTGCGATAGCGTGTCTGAAGCGGCAACCGCACCCCACTTGGATTTTCGCGCAGTGCTTCAAGCGATACACCGGATGGGCCAAGCTGATACCGGTAGGCGGCATCCATGTCACCATCCCAAAAGTGGCTGCCGAGACCCAGGCGGCGCGCCAGCTCAAAGACGATCTCTGTATCGGAACGCGCCTCACCGCGCGGCGCGACCACCGGCTTTCGCAACTGTACCAGCGATTGGGCATCCGCGCTTGTCTCGAAGCCAACCTTGAGCGCCTCGCGCTCGAACGCACTCGCAACGGGTAGCACAACATCGGCCAACTCGGCAGTCGGGTTCATGAAAAGGTCGGCATGGACATAGAAGTCGAGCGCGGCCAGGGCATCGCGCCCGCGCAGCCCATCGGCATGAGCCACGAGCAAATTGGCACCAAATCCGACCAGCCCCCGCACAGGGTAGGGCTGCTTCTCCAGGATTCCACGATATATTTCGTCGGACGTGACATGCTGCCAACGCGATGGGCCTAGCGGTCGTTGGCGCAGGCCGAGTGTGCGAGCACCCTGCTCTGCTGTCATCAACTTTGTGCCGAGAATGTTGTTCGTTGGCGCAGCCGCGAAAAGCACGTTGCCTCCCAGACTATCGAAACTGCCGGTGAGCGCATAGAGTTGTGCAATGGCCCGCGCGATCTGGGTGGCGTTCGTCTGCTGCTCAACGCCGCTCCACGCATAATAGGCAACGGGCCGCGCTTCCCAGAGCATGCGCGCGGTGCTCTCAATCTGCTCTTGCCCGACCCCACAGATCGCCTCCGCAATCTCCGGTCGATTCCTGTGGCAGAGTTCGGCAGCCAGGTCAAAGGCAGGGCGGCATTGTACTTTACCCTGCGGCGTGTCGATCTCGAATTCGCCAAAGAGGGCTAATTCGGCGCTATCTCCTGTATAGTGACCGAGGGCGGGGTCATAGGCAATCGGGCCACCCTGCACCTCGTTCCAGGCCACATATCGTTGGGCACTCCCTGCAGCAACTAGATCGCGTTCAGTCAGCAAGCGGCCATTGTCACCGCGCACGAGCAGTGGCCCATTTGTCCACTGGCGGACAAAGGCGCGATCATACCATCCACGTTCGATCATAACGTGTGCAATGGCAAGTGCAAGCGCGCCGTCTGTGCCGGGACGCACCTGGAGCCAGAGATCGGCTCTGTTGGCGAGACCGGCGCGGCGCGGGTCTACGACGATCAGGCGCGCCCCGCGTTTCTGTGCTGCCACCGTGGCAGTCGCATGTGCCAGCCTAGCAATGTTGGGATTGTAACCCCAGAACAGGATACATCCAGCATGTTCAAGGTCAGGCATATAATAGCCAGGCACGCTGGCACCGTAGGTGTAAACGGTGGCAAGATAGCGGCCCCATCCACACAGTTCCATCGACACGCCCATGTTCGGGCTGCCAAAGGCACGCATCAAGCGCTCGAACCAGCCTATCGAGTCAACTGACGCAGAGGTAGAGGGGGAGGCTATCGTAAAGACCACACTTTCCGGGCCATGCTCACCAGCCAACTGGCGCAGCCGGGTAGCGGTCAGGTCAAGTGCTTCGTCCCAAGAGATCCGCTGCCAGCCTGGATCTGGATCGCCCTTTGGCCGCGTGCGTTTTAGTGGATAGAGCAGCCGGTCCGGGTGATAGACAAGCTCTGGTGCAGCGCGCCCCTTGGCACAGAGTGCCTGGCCTGTGGGGTGCGAGGGATCTGGCTCTAGGGCGACGAAGCGGCCATTCTCAACGACAGCGATTGAACCGCAACGAGAGACACACAGGGCGCAGTATCCGGGAATCCGCTCGGTTGATTGCTCAGTTGCCAACATTGTGGTGCCTCCTTCTTGGGTTATCACCTCTGGCATTCGAGCCGGTGGAGGACGGCCAGAAGCCCGCCTACTTCCCATTGTTTTGCGAGGAGCATGAATTGAGGAAATCGGGTGAATGAGGGTCCGGGGCAACTGTCGATTATAGCATGACTCACATCCTTATGATCATCCATTTTTACTA
>CAMPHP010000707.1 GCA_946885925.1 uncultured Litorilinea sp. | reverse complement strand
CAGCCAACCTGTGCTGCGTACAGGCTATGATGCGCTTGCGGATTACGCCCATTTTATCTTCAACATGGCACACTCCTGGGAAGCCGCCAGAGGGCTGGTACTCGATGCCTATCGGCACAGCATTGTGGCTGTGCTAGGCGCAATTGGACTGGCGCTGCTAGTCGGTGTGCCGTTGGGGTTCCTCTCCAGCACTACCCGCTTCAACAGCGTGAGGACAGCCATCCGTATGGGCAGCGCACTCGGCACGCTTACACCTAGCTTTATGTTGGCACTCTTCATTCTGATCTTCTTTGTGATGGTTGTGCTGCCCATGACGGGCATCCGCTTCGTGCTGGTGACACCCCAGGAGACAGAGTACGACCCCAGGCGGCTATTCCCGATCCTATTGACACTGGCAGCGCGACCCCTGGCGTACATTGTGACCGTGGTGGCGGCTAGCAGCAGTTCTGCCATCGCCAGCAGCTACATTGTCGCGGCCCAGGCCAAAGGATTGTCCCGCAGCCAGATTCTCTTCAGGCATATCTGGCCCAACGTCCTGCCCGATGTGATCAACGTCATTCCGGCTTGTTTTCTCTTTTGCATGAGCAGCCTCCCCATTGTCGAATTCATCTTTAGTTGGCCGGGCGTAGGACTTAGGCTGCTCTTTGGCTTTGGGGCCACAACGCTGCCCCGCACCGACCTTTCGCGTGCGGCATTGGTGAGTTTCCTCTTTGCCATGATTGGGGCCACCTATCTGTTGCTCGCTTCAGCAGTCGAAGCCCTTCAATATCATTTGAACCCACTCATCCAAGAGTTGGATCGTTGATGAGTATCTATCTACCCGCAGAGCGGGTGCGACAGATTCGCTCTGATTTCAGCCACCTTTCTGTCTGGCCCTTTCTGCGAAACCCTGTCTTGCTGCTAGGCATCCTGATCATTGGGGCTATTCTGCTTGTGGCGTTGCGACCGGACTGGTTTGCACCCTATGGCCCCAACGAAAAAGGACCAGTCTTTCAGGAGATCAATGGAGAGATCGTCGTTCGCCCCTATCCACCTGGCCCGCTTTATCCGCTGGGCAGTGATCCGGAGGCGCGCGATTTGCTGAGTCGCATTATTCACGGTGCACGGATCACGCTCTCCATCGCGCTCTTAGCCGCCATCCTGCGCATTGTCACCGGCGTCGTCTTGGGGTGGGTTGCAACCAGGAGCACGAATCTGAACAGCCATGCCATCCTTACGCTTTCCAAAGCCGCCGCCGCCATTCCCAGCCTGCTCTTTGCCTATCTGATCATTGCCGCGCTCGGCCCTAGTCGCGGCCCGCTGGTTTTCATTATCGGCATTGGCTTGACGGGATGGACACCGTGGGCACAATTGATCTATCACTCGGTGCGCCGCATCGAGGCCGAACCGTATATGGAAGCAGCCAACGCGGTTGGTTCCACAGCGCGCTTTAAGATCCGTCACTACATGCTGCCCAATGTGTTACCCGTAGTGATCCCCACCATTGCCCAGGAGATGGTCAACACCTTGCTGCTTCTGGCCGAGTTGGGCTTTATCGGTCTCTTCTTGGGCAGCCTTCGCCCGATCCCGATTGACGACCTGCTGCGCGGCTACCGGCCCGATCTGCCCACGCCAGAGTGGGGCGGCATGCTCGCAGGTACTCGCTTCTATATCTTTCGTTCAGCCTGGATTCCGTTGGCACCCACCGGAGCCTTTGCCATCACGATCCTGGGCTTCTACCTGCTTGCGGAAGGACTTCGCCAACTCTTTGACATGCCACAACGCCGCAAGGCGGCGCGTTTGTCGTGAGTACCTTCCTCAAAGCCACCCAGCGGGTTCCCGGCTTTGAGGAAGGGCTATGCCGATGAAAGGAAAGCACTATGAAATCGATCCTCTTCCTGGATGACTGGCTCGTGGAGCGACGGGTCGGCATGGAACGGGTCTGGGGCAAACCCTGCTTTGTCAAAGAACTCTTTACGAACTTCCACCCCCACGTCCTGGGCTATGGCGGCTATTTCTCGCTCTTCTTTGATGAATCCATAGGCCGCTACGTCATGTATCTGGCTGTTTACCCACCAGAGGCAGACCCCGGTACCTTTGTCCTGCGCCTCACCTCCGACGATCCCTACCAGTGGGAGAACCCTTCGTTCGATCTGAACGCCTCTCCTGCATGGAAGGGTTTTGAGCATGTTGTGACAAAGGAGGACGGGGATCGCTTCTGGCCCCTCGTGACCCGTTCACTGCGCGGCACGCCCCTTGCCCAACGGGGCCGGTATGTGGCGACGCTTATCCCCTCCGACCGTTCTGACCAATACAGCTACCTGGCTTTCTCTGACGATGGCCTTCACTTCACGGTTGACCGCCAAAACCCCTGGCACAACGCCCGCAGCGACACCTGGAGCGGCATCACCTGGAATCCATACGCGCAACTCTTCCAGATTGCCACCCGCCCGGTCAACGTTGACCGCCGCATTGCGGTCATCACCACCTCGGACTTCCGGAAATTTTCCAAACCTGTCACCTTGCTTCAGCCCGACGCCCTTGACCCGCTTGGCACGGAATTCTATAGCATGCCTGTCCAGCGCTATGAGGACATCTTTATCGGTCTCCTGCATATCTTCCGCACCGACACCTTTGAGGAGCATCGCTATAAGATGGGTGGTCGCACCGAAACCGAACTCACCTACAGCTACAACGGCTTCAACTGGTATCGGACACCTCGTGTTCCTTTTATCTCCACCCGCGAGTACGGCTTGCAGGGTGGAGGACAGAACTATGGCATGGAACTCTTACGAACGGAGGACAACAGGCTCTTGCTCTACAGCAGTGCCAGCCGGGGGGAGCATGCCGCCTACACAGATATGCAGAAAGCAGGCATTGACACCGCTGGCTACTTCGGCCCTCTCCTCTACGAGCTACGGCTGGATGGCTTTTGCTCGCTCAAGACGCTAGGCAAGGATGGCTTTCTGCGTACTAAGACCATCATTCCCAAAGCTGGTGCGATTTCGCTCAACTTGCGTACCGCACCACACACCGTCACGCGTGTCCAGATCCTGGATGGTGAGACCGCACAGCCCATTCCAGGCTATACCTTTGAGGAAGCCATTCCCATTAGTGGCGACCATCTCTTTGCCCAGCCCTGCTGGCAAGAGCGCGCTGATCTCTCGGCACTGGTGGATC
>CAMPHP010000706.1 GCA_946885925.1 uncultured Litorilinea sp. | reverse complement strand
TTACTTGTTCGATCCCTACTGGATGGATCCTGAGTATGACTTATGGTATGCCATGCTCAATTGTGGCTTTAAGCTTCCTGCCTCTACTGGCTCGGACTGGTTTATCTGCTCCGCAAACCGCGTTTATGCCTATAGTGGCGCTGCGTTTAACTATGCGGACTGGATAGAAGCGTTACAAGAGGGCCGCACCTTCATTACCAATGGCCCTGCCCTCTTTCTCAACGTGAATGAGCAATTGCCTGGTGGAACAGTTGTCTGTGAAGCGGGGAGTGAACTGACGATCAAGGCGCACTGGCAATCGCACTACTCGGTTCAGCGTGTGGATCTTCTTTGGAATGGCAAGGTGATCGCCAGCCAACCACTGGCTGAAGGTGTGAAGTCAGGCGAGTTTGCTGTGAATTTTGACGCGCCGTCAGATGGGTGGCTGGCCGCGCGCCTGTCAAGCCATGTACGTGACAGCTTCTTTCAGCCTGTATACGCCCACACCAGCCCCGTTTATGTGGCAGCAGGTCGCCGCGCGCCAGAGCAACCCGAAGCGGCTATGTACTTTGATCGAGCGATTGATCATGCGCTGGAATGGGTGCAGCACAAAGCCAAATTCCGCAACGATGTTCAGCGTCGCGAGGTGATGGCGCTCTTTAGAGAAGGCCAGGAAGTGTATAAGAAGAAGTCGTGATCAAAGAGAAAGAGATTATCAGAGGGCTTCTACATACGTCATGCTCTCTACAGTGGAAGATAGATGAGCTGGTTAGCAATGTCTGCTTCAGTACTAGCCATTGCAATTAGCTCCAAATCTATAACGCATTGCCCAATCGAAACATCTTGCTGATGAGCATAAATTACGCCTCCAAAGGCGATCCCAGCACGCTGTCTGTATGCTGCTTCGATCAGTAGGTCATTGTCTTGGGTAAAGAGTACACACCCCAAACTTGTTGCACGATCGAGAAGGGCCGAATCTGCGAGTTCGTGAGCGTGATCTTCATAAGCAGTTACTACATCAATTTGGCGCAGCCGTAAACCAGTAGCTATAGCCCGCGGCACATGATGATCCAAGTACAATTTGAGAGGCACGCGCGTTATCTCTGAGCTTTGAGTTTTGCAACTAACGGTGACGTTGGCGTTGTGCGGCGGAGTTCCTCAACCTGAAGACGCCGCTGAGTAATGTTCCGATCCAGTTCATCCTTGTGATCCCAGTAATAGGCCAGTGCAGAGTGGATCTGTCCCAAGGAAAGATAAGGATGCTGGAAGTGTAGTTCTTCCGCGCTCCAGCCATACGCGTTTTGCTCTAATACGAGTTCGATCACCTTCATGGTCGTACCACGAATGAGGGGAATCCCACCATCATCAAGGACGATATGCTCATACCGAGTTTCAACCAATGACATGTCTGTCTCCTTCAGGTTCTTCGTCCATCCGAAAAGATACCTGCTATTATAGCATTCCAGCGAATTAAGAGGGAACGAGTATGCACTGTCCGTAACCACCACGCAACGCCGTCTGCCAGCCCTCTATCCCTAGACTAAAACTATCGCTAAAACAATAGAAGAGGTTCGCCGTATGAGTGACGTGATTACTGTCCATGACCATAACCAGATCGATTTTGACCGTCCGGGCAAGACGCTCTACGAAGTCGCCTTTCATTACGATGGCACATGGGGCAATGCATTGGTGCCGCTGGCGGTCATCAATGGCACAGCTAGCAACGAAGCAGGCGAGGCAATACGGGGTGTTGCCTGTTTTGGTGGCACGCATGGTAACGAGTATGAGGGGCAGGTGGCGGTCTGGCGGCTGATGCACGAACTGGACCCAGCCAAGATCAGCGGTCGTGTTATCCTCATGCCCCGGCTCAACCAGCCAGCGTGTAACACGGGTACGCGCCAATCATTGCAAGATGGCGTCAACATGAACCGCGCCTTTCCAGGCGATCCAATGGGCACGCTGACCTATCGCATTGCCGATTTTGTCACCATGCGTGTCTTTCCGCTGGTCGAGGTTGTGCTAGATATTCACGCCGGGGGGCGAGGCATTGAGTTTGCTCTCTGTTCCTCATTCCACATGGTCAATGACCCGGCGCAATATGAAGAAATGAAGCAAGTTGCCAGCCTCTTTGACACACCCTTTATCTTTATCTATTCGAGTGGCATGGCGCGCGGTCTATTGACCGACCAGGCAGAGGCATTGGGCAAGGTAACGATTGGCGGAGAGTTCGGTCATTCACACGGCGTGCACCAGCGCGGGGTGCGCCACGCCTACCAGGGCATCAAGAATGTGCTGCGCCACTACAAGATGCTGCCCGGTGAAATCCAACGGGTAGCACCGGAGCGAGAGCACCCGCCCCGGCTGGTTGCTGCGATTGATCTAGAGGATTATGTGCCCGCTCCTGTAACAGGGGTCTTTGAGCCGGAACTGCCTGTTGGCAGCGCGGTCGAGGCTGGGCAGTTGGTAGGTCGTCTCTACGATTTTGAGCGCGTGGGGCAATCGCCTATGCCTGTGCATGCGCCGAGCAGCGGCTATATTCTGCTCCAACCCTTCCAAGCGCCCATCGCCAAAGGCGACACGATGCTGGTCATCGGGCAGGAAGTACACGATTAGAAAGCTACGCAGTGAGCCTCTTCTTCTCTACATACGCAACCGCGGGTCGAGTGCGTCGCACAGACCGTCGCCCAGGAAGTTGAAGGCCAGCACGGTAATCATAATGGCTAGCCCTGGGAAGATCGCTAGACCTGGCGATATCTCCATGAATTTACGCCCCTGACTTAGCATCAGCCCCCAGGCGGGATTGGGCGGCTGCGTGCCCAATCCCAAAAAGCTCAGACCTGCCTCGGCAAGGATGGCGAGTGAGAAGGAAAGTGTGACAAGAACGATCAGCGGGGCCATGATGTTGGGCAAAATGTGCCGCCAAATGATATGGCGCTCCCTGCCTCCGACGACCCGCGCCGCCTCTAGATAGACCTCGTTTTTCACAGTCAGCACCGAGCCACGCGCCACACGTGCAAAGTTGGGCGAGAAGACAATGGCAATGGCGATCATGGCATTGGTGAGGCTTGGCCCCAGCAGACCGGCAATGACAATGGCGAGGACTAGGGTCGGGAAGGCAAAGATGATATCCACAAAGCGCATGATGACATTATCAAAGGTTCCCCCAATAAATCCCGCCAGTACCCC
>CAMPHP010000705.1 GCA_946885925.1 uncultured Litorilinea sp. | reverse complement strand
CGCGAAATAGGCAATTCCGGGTTTTATATAGGCGTCACCATAATTCGCCTTTTCACCGATCGTCCAGGTAAAGTCCTCGATTGCCGCATCCAAATTACTTGTCTCTGTCGTCAGCCAATAGCGCGTTAGATAAGCCAATCCGCGATTATAGCGGGCGTTGATCCACTCTGGGCGCAGTTCGATTACTTTGTCATAGCCCTCAATTGCGCGATCAATCTCAGGTGGTGAAGACGATGCATCTAAAAAGGCTAGATAAAAATTCAACGTCGCCACAGTGTCCGCATCACTAGGCGATTGGGCAAGGGCTTGGGCAAACGCGGCCCTTGAACGCTCCATGTCCCCTGCGTTTCGATAAAGCCGCCCCAGTGTGATCAACGCCAAGGCTTGAGCTTCGCGCGGCACATCCAGATTAATCGTCGTTGATAATTCAGTCGGCGCACTAAGAAGCCGCTGCCAGTCTACCTCTGCACTGCTCCCCGCCAGCGTGAAACGAACGCGCACGCGCCCGCTGTCATATTCACCCCAGATGACCAGCGCTGCTCCTGTTCCTTCTATGACCTCCATAGCACTTTGGTTGTCCTCTACTACATCCGGCCAGATTGCAACCTCTGTATCTTCCAGGTTAGCTGCGCGTACTTGTTGAGCGAGTGCTTCATGAATACGCCCAGCCACGTTAAAGCTGGCGTCTGTTGCAAAGTTGGAAAACTGCGCCACAATCAATAAGCGCTGACCGGGCGCGGCCATGACCGGCAGTGGGGTCGGACTAGGCGTTACCACAGGTGTGGCAGACGGTTCTGGTGTCGGCGTAGGAGAAGGTGCAGGTGTCGGCAGATCTGGTACAACGACCACTTCAACCGCAGTAGGCGTTGGCGACACCCCCATGTTGCGTACAAACTCCACAACGCCTACGGAATCTGAAAGAAACCCAATGATCGTAGTGAGCAGTGCCAGAACGGTACCGCCGGTTATGAACCATTGTTTGCTTTTGTCGCGCCACGAAGTACGCTGTGGGTCGTTCAATTTTTGCTCGTCCGCCATTACTCTTCTCTGCTTCTATCTAACATGCGCCGTCGCACCCGCAACAAAATGCTGGCGCTAATCGGGATTTCAAAACTTGTGGAATTGCCCGTTACTCATCTTGCTGAACATCCCTATGTTACCATAACAGCTTGAGCGCAATGGATTTCTGCACTTTCTTTGCTACTGTGCGCAACGCCACTTTTCTATCAGCGTATCCTCTATACAATGACGCCATACCAGGACAAAGCACAGCCAGGAAGACCCGAGAGGAACTTCTTGCCATCTCTCACCGTCCTTTTCTTAAGAATCCGTGATTCGGTTAAGGTGCCTTCTCACCCAATATGCCAGTTCAGTTGGCATTATTCAGAATTCAGGAAAGGGTTGCATACAGATGAAGTGCCCGCACTGCTTTGCCGAAAACTCAGATAACAGCATCTTCTGCAACCGATGCGGCCAACGCCTAACAGGTGCTGTGTTCCCAACCGCATCTTCTGCGCCAGTGCAACAGGCCTCTGCGCAGCCAGCGTCGTCTCAAGAATTATCTCAAGAACCAACGCGCCCAGTATCCGAAAATTCCCTGGCTGAAGAGCCAGTACTTACCGAATCAACACCAACCGGCTTCACCTCCGACGCAATAACGCCGGAGATGTCGGCAGTGGGGTCTTCTTCAATACAGGAGGGACCGATACCCACCGTATGGACATCAGACGCATCAATTACTGATGTATTTACACCCAATGATCCAGAGAGCGAGGTATGGACGCCCGAAGCATCCATGTCAGAAGCGTTCAGATCTGAAAACTCACCACCGCAAGACTTACCGCCAGATGAATGGACGCAGCAGGAATCTACGCCCGTGTGGACGCCAGAAGCCTCTGTCTATGATACCTTTACACCCGAAGAGACAGAATCTGAGGATACGACAGTAGAGCCGTTCGACGATGAAGAGTTGGCGGCGGATCGCCTGGCAGAAGGCGAATCAGCGCCAGCACAATCGGTCATGTCACCATCAACCGCGGCTGTACCGGCACTAGGAGCATCAGCACTCGCAGCCTCAGCATCCCCTCCTGATCTGTCATCTGCGCCACCTGGTGGGCCTCCACCCCAAGATCCAACACAGCCATCCTCAACGCCTAGTTCATCAACACCTGTCATCAGGGTTACGGCACCGCCGCCCGACGGTGGCGGCAATGGTGATGATGGAGGGGGTGGAGATGACGGATCAGGAGGGGGTGCAGATCGCCGCGGCCCGCGTCGTTGGACTATGGGGCTAGCCATTTTAGCTGTAGCGGCTCTCATCTTTCTTGCTGGCGGTTGGCTGCTCTATAACCGCCAACGAGAAGATCGTGCTGCCGCGGCAGAAGCCACCGAAGCGGCAAGCAGCGCCCTCGCCACCAACCAGGCAATTGCCCAAGCCAATGCGGCAGCGGAAGCCACCCGTCGGGCCGAGGCAGCCTCTCAAGTCGGCGCAGCAACAGCCACCGCCAATGCCGCCGCGACCGCCACAACTGAGTCGCTTGCGGCGGCCTACCAACGCGGCATTGAGGCTGCTGAGCGTGGTGACTGGGAAACGGCCATTGCAGAGTTCAGCGCGGTCTTTGCTATAGATCCCACCTATGCCGATGTCAGTGAACGGTTAGCTGCTGCAATTGCCGCTACTACGCCAACCACTGCCGCAACCGCAGTTACTCCGCCCGGCAGTGCGACACCTGTTCCGATTACACCGACGCCAACAACACCACCGGTTACACCCACCGCAACCCTGACCCAAGTTCCAGCCCAGGTTCCCCCAACCGCGACCCAATCGCCCACAAACACCGACACGCCGCAACCACCGACGTCTACCTGGACAACTACGCCACCAACGCCAACATGGACGATTGTTCCACCCACACCGACGTGGACACCCATTCCTAGCGACACCCCAACCCGTGAGCGCACACCGACACCACCTGCCACCGCCACCTCTACGGCAAGTGCAACGCCGGAACCTACTGCTACCCCATCCACTACAGCGGATGCATCCGCAACCGCCATCATCGGTTCAGGGGGTACGCCTACATGGACGCCAACGCTTACGCCGAAAGTTACATCGACAGCAACCTTGACACCGACTGACACAGCGACAGCAACGGCGACCGCTACCATAA
>CAMPHP010000704.1 GCA_946885925.1 uncultured Litorilinea sp. | reverse complement strand
CTGAGTACCTGGTCCTGCAGGCGGGCGAAGCGGGCGGCGTTTACCGGCTCCTGGCGGTAATACTTTTCCTTGAAGCCGGCGGCGGCCCAGAACTCGTCGTCGGGGTTGTGGGCCCGCAGCCGCGCCCAGCGGAACCGCTCGCCCACGTAGTAGTTCACGTAGAGCGTGTCGCGACGGACGAAGAAGCTGTCGGCCGAGGCGGTCAGGTAGCCGTCGTGCTGCAGCTGAAGCGTGAGGCTGCGCAGCTGCAGCAGGGCGCTGAGCGAGTCGCATGCTGCGCCCTTAATCCCCTTGATAGTGTATTCGACACGACCATCGGGTAGTACAGCAATTTCGATTTCTTCGCGGTTCATGGTTTTTCCCTGTATTGCAAAAACCTTCGAGCTTCCTCGAAAGGGTATGATGCGCTTATGACCAGCGCCGCACGGTTAGGCGAATGACCTGGTCGCGACCTACGCTTTCCTCTACGAGGTCAAAGCCTGCTTGAGCAGTTGCCTGGCGCACAGCGTGATAGGCGTAGCGTTGTTGGATGTGCGCTAGCTCTTGACGGATGACATTCATCTGCATGTCATCGCCAATCACCTCATAGTCACCTGCATCGGTGGCACGTAGGCCAAACTTGGCGTGACGCACGTTGACGACTAAGGGCACTTGGCCGCGGAAGCCACTCCACATGTGGACAAAGTTGGCATTTTCACTATAAGTGAGTTTGAGATCGTCCAGGGCTTGCTTGATCAGGTTGAGATCGCGCAGTTGTGTTTGAACTTTGACGAATTTGGACATGGCTAACCTCCAGAAAAGAAAAATCAAGCCGTTGCGTAGGCTTGAGCCAGCAACTCAATCGTATGCAGCACAGGCAGCGGATGGCCGAGTTGGGCAAGATGGGTGCGGATTTGGGTCATGCAGCCAATGTTGCCCATGACGACCATCTCGGCATCGCTGGCGAGAATGTTGTTGGCTTTGCGCTGGCCCAACTGCTGTGCAATTTCAGGCTGTTCCAGGTTGTAGGTTCCGGCAGAGCCACAACAGAGATCGCTTTCGTAGAGTTCGCGCAGGGTCAGGTTGGGAATAGCCTCCAACAAACGACGGGGAGGCTGGGTGACACGCTGGGCATGGGCGAGGTGGCAGGCGTCATGATAGGCCACAATCAGGGGCGTTGGTAGGGCTGGTGGTGGCAATAAGCCTAGCTCATCAAGGAAAACCGAGATGTCTCGGGCTTTGGCTGAAAAGGCTTTGGCGTGTTCCTCCTCGGCAGTTCCTGCAAAGATCAAGTCATATTCGTGAATACCCGAACCGCATCCAGCGGCATTGGTAATGATAGCATCGACATCGGTTGGAAAGGCCCCAAAGTTCCGGCGGGCAAGGGCGCGCGCTAGGCCTGCTTCGCCTGTGTGCAGGGCTAGGGAGCCACAGCAGCCTTGTGCCGGTGGAATCACCACCTCCACGCCGTTGCGGGTGAGTACCTCAATCGTGGCTTGGTTGATGTTGGGAGCCAAGACCTGCTGCACACAGCCTGCCAAGAGGGCGACACGAGCGCGACGTGTGCCAATGGCGGGGACTACGGTGGGCAGTGCTGGCAGGGGTGGCGCTTCTTCGGGTAGCAGGTCGAGCATGGCAGAAAACTGACGTGGCAGGAATTTGCGCATCGGTTTGGCAAGATTCCCTGTTAAGGCTGCCGCGCGGAAAACCTTGGGATAGGGTAGCGTTTGGTTGATGACCAAGCGTGCCGCACGATCCAAGAGTGAGCGGCTGCGCTTGGGTTCAGCCTTGGCACGGAAGGGTGCTAGCAGGTCACCATATTCCACACCAGAAGGGCAAGCCGTGACACAGGCCATGCAGCCCAGACAGCGATCGATGTAAGGGAGCGTGTCATCAAGCGGGAGATCGTTTTCCAGCACGCCCTTCATCAAATAGATGCGACCGCGTGGCGAATCCATCTCCTCCCCTAGCACTTTGTAGGTAGGGCAGGCAGAAAGACAGAAGCCACAATGGACACACTTTCCTACCGCTTCAGCCATTGCAGGGCCCTGGGGGCCTAGCTGCGTAAGTTCAATCGCGTGTTGCATGGTCGTGTTTACTCAAAATCTACAAAGCGGTGCGTAGGGTCTAGGGCAGACCGCACACGGTTTAGGAATGACGAACGCTGTGACAGGCCGATAAGCGCGCGATCAGCATCACCGCATAGGACTAGGCCAGATCGCCCTTGTTCGTTGAGCAGTTGGTGAAGCGCATCGAGCGTGTGCGGCCAAGCGATCCAAGCAAGATTGCCACCGACAGCATAACGGCGTTGCACTTGGGTGGCATGAAGTGCGCCATCCAGGGAGATCAAGGTATGGGGTGTGGTGGCAACCTTGACCAGTAGACTCTCTTTATTGACCCAGGCGAACTCGCGTGCCGTGGTCCAAAGGTCGACGTCATCCATGACGGCTTCGCCAGTACCCACCAGAGTACGCAGCCGTTCTAACCGGGCGGCAAGGACATCCTCAGGGCCACCAATGCGGGCCAGCAGCACAACGGTTTGATTGTCATGCTCATGTGCTGGCACTAAGTCCAAAGCCTCTAGGTCGTATGGCCCGCCCATCAGCCGCGCCATGGCGTCGAGTGCTGCGGTGAGGGATGGCAATGTTGCTTGGAGTGTGGCAGTCGTCGGGGGGGCCGGAAAGACCTTGAAACTGGCGCTAATGAGGACGCCCAAACGTCCCATCGAACCAACCATCAGCTTGGGCAGATCAAAGCCCGCGGCGTTCTTCACCACTTTACCACCACCGCGCACTAACCGTCCCTGACCATCCACGAAGTGGATGCCTAAGATAAAATCGCGCAGGCCGCCATAGCGATAGCGTCCGGAGCCAGAGAGTCCAGACGCAATAGTCCCGCCCAAGGTAGCGCCACCGTCAACGAGGGGCGGATCAAAGGGCATATATTGCCCGTGCTCCGCCAAGGTTGCGGCAATCTCTGCTAGGCGTGTTCCCGCGTAGGCAGTAAAGGTGTATTCACCAGGATCATATTCGATGATGCCCGTGAGTTGGGTCATATCCAGCCGCGCCGCATCTGTTGCCAGCAGCGGTGGTTTGGTCTGCGCGCCGTGTGGAATTAACTTGGGCATGGATCGCACAAGCTCTTGCACTTCGCTTGCATTAGCCGGTGTATGGGTGGGAACGGTGAGTATTGGAT
>CAMPHP010000703.1 GCA_946885925.1 uncultured Litorilinea sp. | reverse complement strand
CGCGACCAGTCATAGCCGCGGGTGTAGAGCCACAGGTAAAGCAATAAAAAGCCCAGACCAACCAAATTCCAGGGAATCTTGCTCTCCCAAAGCGGTGCCGCTAGCCCTTCTAGATTCCGCATATCCAACCGTACAATGCCCGCGTCATAGGTTCCGTCAATCACAGCCCAGAGACTTTGCCACGGCTCGCGTATCGCCTGGATGCGAAAACTGCTTAAGGCAAGTCTGGGGTTGGCGCTTACCAGGGGATAGCCGATGCCTACCACCACTGCCACAAAGATCAGGACATAGAGGGTTGGACGCAAAAGGCTGCCCGGATAGCGCGGGGTGAACCATTCATGCCGCGCTGCATCCCAACTCAATCGCGCCCCCAGCCAGCGGATGGCAACAGGAACCAGCAAAACAGGGGTGAGCTTGGTCAAAAAGCCCAGCCCTGCCGCCACCGCGCTACCTGCCCAGCCCCACGCCCGTGGCACCAGGAGCAGGTCTAGCCCCAGGAGGAGAAAGAAAAGGGGCATGGACTCAAACCAGCCCAATAGCGTATAAACAGGCACAAAACAGAGTGCATAGAAGCTCACCGCGGCTAGGGCTGCCGAGCTATAGCCAGCAGGTGCGGGAATCGCCTCATCGCGGCCCAATCGTCCTGCCAGGCGATAGATCAAAATGAGATTGCCTGCTTCAAAGCAGAGTAAGACCAATCCAAAGAGCAGATGGAAAAACAAGCGTGGCTCTACCCACGGTGGAATGCGCGCCGACCATTCAAAGACATTGAGCATCACCAGTGGAAAAAGGGGCGGGTAGGCTGTCCACAAGTTGTCATAGGCGCGATAGCCCATCGGCCCCAGCCAGCCCCAAGTGATGTAAAAGTCGTAATCTGAGAAATCAGTAATAAACCCACCGGGGCGAAAGAGCACAATCGCCAACAGGCGAAAGCTAACGGCAAGCAGCCAGAGGTGAACAAATCCTGCGTGGCGTTGATAGTGCGCGCTGAGGCGCTCAATAAGGCGGAAAGCCATAGGCATAAGACTAGCGCAACAAGGTAATGCGACGTATGAACTCGGTAATTACGAGCGGGATCATACTAACGTGACAAAGTAATGGCGCGGCCAAAACCAGCCAGCAACGTCACGAGACCACTCAAGATCAGAAAGCTCCAATAGCTGATCAGACGCGTTGCCAAAACCACCGCGGGGATCTGTAATCCCGGATGGGCGATAAGCACCAAGAGCGCGGCATAGGCTGTTTCGATTTGCCCCATGCCGCCAGGAGTCAGAGGCACAGCGGCGAAGATGTCAACGGAGAGCGCCACAAAGCTCGCCTCACCCAGTGTGAAAGCTTGACCCAGGCTCAACACCACCAGCCAGAGCAGCAACCCATCGCAAAGCCAAATCAGGAGACTTTCACCCATCGCCAGGAGTGCGCCGCCGGGGCGTTCTGCCAGTTGGCGCAGCGAATCGGCAAGTTGCGCAATGAAATCCAATGTTTTGTGCCAAAGCGGACGATTCGAAAATGCACGCAGCCGTTCGAGCAGCAGCGGTGTTGCCAGCAGCACCACACCAATCATGACCACCAGGGCCAAGGCTGCGCCATAGACGCCCAGCAGCCAGCCAGGGACACGACCATGCAAGACCGCGACGCTAAAACCAGCACCCAGCAGAAGGATCGCCAGGATGTCCAGCGCACGCTCCAAGACCACCGTGCCAAGCGCCGCGGCGATAGAAACCGTCGGTTGGGTGGGAGGTGGTGTGCGTAGGGCAAGGAGGCGGAAGAGATCACCCGCGCGCGCAGGCAGCAACGCGCTGACAAACCAGCCTGCCAGCAGCAATCCGGTTGTATAGAGATAGCCGAGACGATAGCCCACCATACCCAAGAGCAACTGCCAGCGATGCCCGCGCAAGGCAAAGCCGCTATAATGAATCAGCGCGGCGAGTGCTAGCAAACGCCAGTCGGCATGGGCCAAGGCATTGAGGGTGAGTTGTCCACCGCCCAATGTGAAGAGTAGGGCAATGGTCGCCGCGGCAAAAAGGCCGAGCAAGAGCAGGTGACGAGTATCCAGACGCAGAATCCCGCTCGCGCGGTCGTGGATAGGTTGATCCATAGGACACCCATCTTATCACCGCTCGCGCTACAGGAGCAATTATGACGCGAGATAGTGGAGACTGGAGAACAAATGCAAACCTTCCTAGGAGCTCGAAGCTCTCAGGAAGGTGGTTTGGCATAATTCTGTGGTTGTTGGTCTTACCCGGCTACTGGTCGCGCTACCCTCTCTCGACGCTTCGAGAAAGGTCTACGTAGAAGCGAAGCACACAAGTCTTAGTGAATTCGCCCCTTCAACTTTGGATCCAGATGATCACGCAGGGCGTCGCCCACGAGGTTGAAGGCGAGAATGGTCAGGGTGATGATGAGACCGGGGAAGATGACCAGCCACCATTGGGGGCGGAACTGATTCGCCAAGATGCCACCGAGCATGTTGCCCCAACTTGGCGTGGGTTGGGGGATGCCCAAACCGAGAAAGCTCAACGCGGCCTCGGCAAAGATGGCGCTGCCCAATGAGGCGCTGGTCAGAACCAGAATTGGCGCAATGCATTGGGGCGTAATATGTTGCACCATCACGCGCAGATCGCTCGCACCCACAGCTTGGGCAGATTCTACATAGGCCATCTCCTTAACCGACAGCACTACAGAGCGAATCACGCGCACCGTGCCTGCAATGCCCAAGAGCGTAATGGCAACCACAACCGTTCCAAAGCCACCCCCCAGCGCCGACAAGAGCAGCATCGAGAGAATGATGCCGGGAAAGGCAAGCAGCACGTCAACGACGCGTTGGCTGACAAGGTCAAAGGTCGAGCCTACGTATCCAGTCAGAACGCCCCAAGATAGACCAATCAGCTTGGCGAGCAGCGTAGAAACAAACGCCACAGACAGAGAGAGACGTGCGCCGTGGATCAGCCGGCTCAGGACATCACGTCCCAAATTGTCCGTGCCCATCCAGTGAGTAGCAGAGGGAGGCTGGCGCAGCGCTCGGAAGTCGGCTTCAAAGGGATGGTAAGGCGCGATCTGGTCGGCAAAGATGGTCTTTCCATTGCCGATATCGCTGTTGACCAGGATGGGCATGGCGCTGGTCGCGTTGTTGCCGGCGCGTTGATAAGCATTCCGGCTTCGAGAAATCGTATAAG
>CAMPHP010000702.1 GCA_946885925.1 uncultured Litorilinea sp. | reverse complement strand
TGATAGCTCTCTCCTCGCACTTGGGCGACCTCTAACTTAGCCCATTCAATCCACGGATTAACCCCAGCCGCATGCTCCACTAACTGATCTACGCTTGCCCCACCTACCCGTGCCGCAATCTCCAGAAAATAGAACCTACCATCCACCTCACTGCAGATAAACTCGGCATGGGTCACACCTCGGTGCATCCCCAAGGTTTCCAAGACCGTGCGGTTGATCGCTAGCACTTCCTGCCGCTCCTCGCTATCATAAGGCAGAGTGCTGGTCACAAATACGCCGCCTCCTTGATAGACCGTCATCGGTGGCAGTCCATAGCGATGGGCCGCGGCAAAGACCACCTCTCCATCCCATACAATGCTATCCACATGGTACACATTGCCCGCCACAAATTGCTCTAACAAAAAATAGGATTGGCGGTCGCCCAGTGCATGGACGATTGACCAAACTTCGTCGGCACTCTGCACCTTCTTAATGCCCATCGAGCCTGCCTCGGCGCGCGGCTTGAGCACCCAGGGAGGATTGACCCGCGCCATAAACTCCGCCAAGCGCTCGTGATGGAGAATATGAATAAATTCTGGCACAGGGATATTACCTTGACGTGCGCGCACACGCATAGCGAGTTTGTCGCGAAAGAGCTTTGCCGCCGATATGCCCAACCCTGGCAAACGCAAATGCTCGCGCAGTACCGCCGCGGTTTCTACATCATAGTCATCCAGCGCCACGATACAATCAATCGCGTGTGTGCGTGCGAGATAGCTGACCGCGTGAGTAATATCTGGCTGTTGGGCCAGATCGGGCATCAGATAGAACTCATTGATGGCTTCACGCGGCCAAGCTTCGTTGCCTAGCTTTTGCTCGGTGATCAAGATCACATGGCAATCCTGGCGGCGTGCCTCCTCTAAAAAGAGCGTACCTTTGAAATAACTTGCCAAACAGAGAATAATAGGCACTTGTGGCATGGGCTTTTCTCCAGCTTAGAACCGTCCGGACGACCTCGATTGTATTGCCACTTGGATCTAGTGCCCATTCTACCCACTTCCTTGCTCTTTTGGAAGCAACATTTGGTGAGGGCTTTTCAAAAGCGCACTACTGCGGTAGCCAGAGAGGGGATTCCTCCCTTCGGTGGGCTATGCCCCACTACCGGGTGCCCCTAGGGCGCGGAATGACCATGTGTACTCCAGGCTATGTAGCACAAATCGCGTATTTGACGCGGCGTTCACACTCAGGTAGAGTTCCCCTTGGCGTAACGACGCTACAAACAGCGCGAATGGGTTTCTTTACGGAGGAAGCATCTCATGTCATTTTATCGCCGCAGTTTGAAGACCCTTATGCTAGGGGAACACTGCCGCATCCCGCGCTAAACGCACACCGCATCTCAACTGCATCGCCGTAGAGGTAGGCTATTTGTGCCGCTGCGCTAGCTTGCGGTCACAGGGTTCCCATAGGCCTGTGGCTGTTTTGGCGCGCCCATAGATCGCCAACCTGCCCAGGCTCCTCAACTATTTTGGGATCAACTGTTTTGATGAGGTATGAAGAACAGGAGCCTTTTGTGTTGCGGCTAGATGCATATCGACTTTATCTGATCATGGGGGCGGCTGCCTCCCTGTTCGGAAGTATGATCTTTACCGGGCTTACCGTCTACTATGTCCAGACGGTAGGCATGAACCCCCTCCAACTCGTGCTAGTTGGCACTGTCTTGGAAGCGACCGTTCTCCTTTGTGAAGTCCCTACGGGGGTACTCGCCGATACCTACAGCCGGCGACTCTCGGTCATTATCGGCTTCGTGCTCATCGGCATCTGCTATCTCATTCAAGGTTCATTCCCTCTCTTTAGCATCATCATCCTGGCGGAGATTGTGCGCGGAGTGGGCGAAACCTTCTTGAGTGGTGCCGAAAGCGCGTGGATTGCTGACGAGATTGGCGAAGAGCAAGTAGGGCGTGCCTATCTGCGCCACAGCCAGGTGAGCCGTATGGGCAGCTTTGTCGGCATCGGCCTCGGTACGGCATTCGCAGCTTGGCATCTACCATTACCCATTCTGCTTGGTGGCGCGCTGCAAATCGGCCTGAGCCTCTTTCTGCTCATTGCCATGCCCGAACGTGGCTTCCATCCTGCCCAACGTCCTCGTGGGGAAGCGCCCTGGCACTCCATGCGGACCACTGCCCAGGAAGGTCTTCGCATCGTGCGGGGACGGCCTGTGGTGTGGATGTTGGTCTTGGTGGCAGTGGTCTTTGGCGCTTTCAGCGAAGGCGTTGACCGGCTGCGCGAAGCGCACTTTCTCATCACCTTTAGCTTCCCTGCCTGGCCTGACCTTCCCTCGGTTGTCTGGATCGGGATGATCAACGCCGGGGGTATGCTGATCGGCATCGGTGTTGCTGAACTGCTCATCCGTCGCTGGCAAGTCCAGGACAACCGTCGCTTGGGGCCGCTGCTCTTAGCAAATAGCGCAGGGCTAATTCTCGCCGTTCTTGGCTTTGCGTTGGCACCAAACTTTGGGATAGCGTTGGCAGCAGCCTGGATGGCGGGCGCGTTCCGCTCAATTCAATATCCCATCGCCAATACTTGGCTCAACCAACATCTTCCCTCGCATGTGCGTGCCACCGTGCTTTCGATGGCTGGTCAAGCAGATGCGTTGGGCCAAGTAGCGGGTGGGCCTGTCGTCGGGCTGGTGGGCTTGCGCTCGCTGCGTGCTGCGCTCGTCTTCGCTGGGCTAATCCTCACCCCAGCCCTCGCCCTCTATAGCCGCGGGCTAAAGCTCGAAGAGACGGTGGCAACCATCCCACCCGATCCCGAACCGCTAGATGCCTAGACAGTAGCGCCGTTGGCTAGGGATTTGTCCTCAGCCAACGGCGCTACCTCGGTCAAGCGACTACGGACTTTTCCAGATCTGTTATACTTAAGGAAGCATTACTCTGCACTCTAATAGGCCATCAGTCGTAATGCTACTGTGTAGCTATTACTTTGCTTGACCAGCTACGTGAGGAGCGTGATGAGGAATCCCTTAGTATGTGTTGATGCAAATATCGTTATTAACACGCTCATTGCTGGACCTTTTCGTAGCCAAGCCACAGCACTGTTAGCACATTGGCTCAAGAATAATACAAGAGTAATCGTACCTGGTCTCTTTGACTATGAGGTCGTCTCAGCTCTTCGGCGCGCAGTGCATCTGAAACAAATTGGCGCAGATGAAGGTG
>CAMPHP010000701.1 GCA_946885925.1 uncultured Litorilinea sp. | reverse complement strand
AACAATGTTTTGAGCATGGTTTGCTTGTCTGTTGTTATTGTATTTCTGAAAAGGACTTTACCTTGTCACCTTGCCCACGACTTTGTCAAGCACCCAAGTGCGTTATGAAATGCACCTGAACGGTGGCACTGCTACGACGCTTCCTCTACAGTATTCACAGGACACCAGAGAGATATTGTTCTGTCCTGTTTTGCCAGACATGACCCGAAGTGATCATGACCCGAAGTGATTATGACCCGAAGTGATGTAGAGAGGAAGCCATCTCATGAAGGTTAAAATGATACTCCCGGCGCTGACTGAGGCCAAAAGCCCCTTTTTCCGGCCCATTAAATACTCGCTTTTTCCACCCCTGGGGCTGGCGACGTTGGCTGCCTATTTAGACCCCGATGACGAGGTGGTGATCCAAGACGAGCATGTGGAAGAACTAGACCTCAGCGACGAGCCGGAGTTGGTCGTCATCCAAGTCTATATCACGTCGGCCTATCGAGCCTACCAAATTGCCGACCACTACCGCGCGCGTGGAGCGTATGTGGCGCTGGGCGGGCTGCATGTGACCTCGCTGCCCGAAGAAGCCGCTGCCCATGCGGATACTGTGTTCATCGGGCCTGGTGAAGAGATCTGGCCTCGCTTTTTGGCAGACTTCCGCGCTGGAAGTCCGGGCAAGCTCTATCGCTCGACGGTGCGAACGCTGGTAGGATTGCCGCCGATTCGCCGCGATCTGATCAAGCGCCACCTCTATCTTGTCCCCAACTCGATTGTCGTCTCGCGCGGCTGCCCCCACGTCTGTGACTTTTGCTATAAGGAGGCATTCTTTCAGGGTGGCAAGAGCTTCTATACGCAGACGGTAGACGATGCGCTGGCCGAAATCGACCGGCTGCCGGGCCGCCATCTTTATTTCCTTGACGACCATCTCTTTGGCGACGCTAGTTTTGCCTGCGCGCTCTTTGACGGCATGGCGGGCATGGGGCGTCTCTGGCAAGCGGCGGGCACGGTGCAGTCGGTGCTAAAGCCGGGGCTGCTGGAAAAGGCTGTGGCGGCAGGATTACGCAGCCTCTTTGTCGGTTTTGAAACGCTCAACCCGCAAAGCTTAACGGAGCAGCGCAAATATCAGAATCTCCACCGCGATTATAGTGCGGCTGTACGCAGGCTGCACGATCTGGGTGTGATGGTCAACGGTAGCTTTGTCTTTGGCATGGATCACGATGATGAAAGCGTTTTTGACCGTACCGTTACCTGGGCAATTGAGCAGGGCATCGAAACCGCTACGTTCCATATCCTGACTCCCTATCCGGACACGGCGCTCTATAAGCGTATGCAGGCCCAAGGGCGAATTACTACCTATAACTGGGATCGGTATGACACACGCCATGTTGTCTACCGTCCGGCCCTGCTCACACCGGAAGCGTTGGAGACTGGCTACTGGCGCGCCTATCAAGAATTTTATCGCTGGGGTTCGATCTGGCAGGGAGCATGGACAAAGCCCACGACCTTAGGTAAGCTGCGCCATTTTGCCTATGCAGGTGGTTGGAAGAAATTCGAGCCAATGTGGGATTGGGTGATCCGCGCCCGGCGCGTGAACCGGCTTTTGCCCATGTTGGAAAGCGTGCTTGCTGGCTTCGGCCAATTTTCATCGGGGAAGGATGGACAACGAAGCGCTGCGCTCTCAGATGAACCTGTTGAACTTACCCCTGCATAAGGCGGTTGAATGCAGCTTCTCGTCATTACATGCCACGCTCACACCCGCCTTATACTTTAGTCCACTGTGTTCTAGTAAACTGTGTGGCAACAGACGATAAGGAGGCGTAATGGCTCGATGGCGGATCGGCATCATTGGTTGTGGTTGGGCAGGCAGCCAGCACGCGCAGGCAGTGCAAGCACTGGCAGATCGGGCTGTACTCGCTGCGGTGGCTGACAGGAATACAGATGTGGCGCAGCGCAAGGCGAAGGAGTGGAACGTCTCCACCTGGACAAGTGACTATCGCGAGCTACTTACCAAGACAAGACTTGATGCGGTGAGCATCTGTCTGCCGCACTCGCTCCATAGCGAAGCAGCGGTGGCCGCGGCGGAGGCTGGGCTGCATCTGTTGGTGGAAAAGCCGCTAGCCCCAACGCTCGCCGAGGCAGATCGGATGATTGAAGCGGCAGCCAAGCAGGGAGTCTGTCTGATGGTAGCGGAGAACACGCGCTTTGATCCTACCTATCTTCGCGTTCTCGAGTTATTGGAAAGCGGTGTACTGGGTGAGATCTTCCTGGTGCGCGTTAGCCGTGAACACCAAATGCATGACTATTTGCGGGCGCGGCCCTGGTTTTTGACTGAACCATCCGGCGGTATTCTGATGTCGGGGGGCATCCATGACTTTGAACTGGTGCGAATGCTGGCAGGAGAGATTGCCCATGTCTATGCCTTGACCCCGCGCAAGGTGTTCACCGAAATGGTAGCTGACGACACAGGCGTGGTTGTGGCAGGACTAGCGAGTGGCGCAACCGCGACACTGGTGGAGAGCTTTGCCATCCGCACGCCAACGCCAGGCGTGCAGGGAACGGTGCATGGCACACAAGGCACGCTCTGGTTCAATGGCGACATGATTCAGGTCTACCGAGCCGAGCAAGACGGCCATCCTGAGGCAGTAGAAGAGGTTCGTGTTCCTCCTGTCAATACTTTTGAGGCGGAAATGCGCCACTTTCTCGACTCGCTCGATAGCGGCGCAACGCCCATCACCAGTGGAGAGGAAGAACGCAAGCCCCTGGCTGCTGTGGTGGCGGCCTATGCGTCCATGCAGCGCGGCGAACGAGTCCATCTGTCATAAGCCAGCTACTCAGACGAGGAAGGAGTGGCTTGTTGGCGCGCGCTTAAGGAGAGATCCAGGTGAACTTCATCAATGGTGTCGATCTCTACCGTCAGCGCACCTGTCTGACACTCCAGCACATGACCACCCGCTTGCCGGTCGCCGCTTATAAAGTGAAAGTGATACCCGGCG
This sequence comes from uncultured Litorilinea sp., assembly GCA_946885925.1. Next base: position 215 of record CAMPHP010000701.1, on the reverse strand, counting down.
GAATTTGCGCCCGCCATATAGTCAGGCAGGCGAAACCCCACCATCGTGCCGGTTATGCTTTGCGACTCAAAGATAGCCTGGTCAACCAACGCATCAGCTAGCGTTGGATAGGGTTCGCTCTGTTTGTGCGGTACACGCACTTTCAGAGAATCAAATTCGCCGCTGACCTTGATTGCATAGGGTGCGTCGAGCGTAGACAATTCGCTATCTATAGT
>CAMPHP010000700.1 GCA_946885925.1 uncultured Litorilinea sp. | reverse complement strand
AGGCTAGACCACACAAGATCATAAGCAAGAGCGCATAGACGATTAAGACGCCGATGCCTTCACGCACTCCCCTTGCTCGCAGCCAGTCGACTGCGGGCCGGATCGCAATGGCTAATGTGATCGCCACAAACAAAAGAAAGACGACCATGTAAAAGCGATAGAGGAGATAGAAGCCAAAGCCAATGGCTAGCGTGATGATGGTGGCAAGTGCTACACGCTGCACCGTCCACGCGTCACTCTGATTTCCATTCGTACTGTTCCCGTCCCTGACCTCCGCGGCCATGCCTTTTGCTTCCCTTTCTCGATGGCTTGGGGCTCATCGTGACGCATACGTATCAATTTGCAGATCCTTGTTTTGATCTCATATACCTCTGTCCCAAAAATTTAAGTATAAATGAAAATGGAACTGGGAATTATCTCCATTTATATAGCCTCAGGATACATACTTGTATATAGCACAAATATTACAAACTAGGGCTGTATCAAGTGCGGCGCTGAAAAAGGTTTGGGAACGTGATAGTATCCCGGATGACAGGATGAACTAGGGATAGGTGTCGGGCATTTCTGCGTGAGCTAACATCTGCCTGTGCGTAGCATGATCTACTTTTTCTCAATCCATCCTAGAAAAACAAAAGGCTGATCATGCCCTGGCTCCCCGCCAAAGGGATAGAGTGTAACCTCTACACGGTAGTGTCCTGGGTTGGCCCAGTCGGGCCAATCCACTCGATATTCATCGCGAACTGTAGTGTTGGCAGGCCAGTGATCGCTGCTAAAGCGGCCATAACCAGGGGAACGTCGCCACTCCCAGACCAAAGTGCCATCCTCGGCGGTAATGCGTAGGTTTGTACGCCAATCTTGCGTGGGAGGGTGGGCAGCGTGCCAGTAGAGAACAGGGTTGCTCTCCAGTGCCCAGCCGCTGAGTGTCAATTCACTAAAATCGAGCGCGTTTTCGCCTTGGGCATGTTGCGCCACTTCCTCTGGCGTAGGGGGTGGGGGAGGTGCAAAGGCAGGGCGGATTACGCCGGTTAGCCCATAGAGTGCCAAGAGCGTCATGCCAACGATCACACCCGTCCCAAACCAGACGCGCATCTTTCCTAGTGGCAAGGCGGCGAGTCCCGTTGCCAAGAGCAAGAGCAATGGACCGATGGCTGGAAAGAGGAGCCGCCCCTGGTCTGTGCCTAGCGCCAGCAGCGAATAGCGCCACATGCCTAGCGCTACGGTGAGCACGGCACACGCCAGGAGGAACAGGGCAACCTGCTCGCTGCGCGCACGTCTCCAATGCATGATCAATCCCAGTAATCCTACTATCGTTAGGACGCCCAGCAGCCAGTAGATCCGACTTGGATAGGCAATGTGACCTGCGCCGCCAAATTTGCCCCAGAAGGAGAGAAACCAGCCGCGCAAGAGCCAGAGGCTATCTGCCCATGTCCAGGGAGTTGTACGCAGGTCTATCGTCTGTTCAACCAGGGCCATACCCGTAGGGTCGCCATAGAGACGCCAATTGCGGAATAGCCAGGGCGCGGCCATGAGAAGAGTAGGGAGAAAGACGATCATGCCCGTCATGACCCAGCGCGGCCAGCGGTGTAGCACCTGCTGCCAACTAGCGCGCACAGTGGAACTTGTGTCATTTTGTGGCTGTGCTGTACCCAGAAGAATGGCGAGCGCGATGATGGGCCAAAGTGAGACTGTACTGGCTTTGGACAACAAGCCTAATCCCAAAGCGAGAGGCGTCCACCACCCGGCGCGCCAATCGCCGCCAGCCTGGTAGATGGCAAAGCCTCCCCATAACGCCAAGGTAGCGAAAAGCGCGGCCGCGTTGTCATTGTTGATGGCTCCGCCGATAAAGGCGAATTCCGGGAGGGTGGCTACCAGCCCTGTTGCGAACAGCGCCACCCCAGGACGATGGGGAAGCGCGCTGCGCGCCAGCGCATAGACGGCGGCTACGCTGGCTGTACTTAGCAGCACAGACCAGAAGCGCGCCAGATGAAAAGATCGTGCGCCTTCCTGCCAGGGCCAATCTTCAAGCGTGGTATGGATAAAGAAATTAGAAGATTGGGTGGGGTTTGGCTGAATAGCAACGTCGGGGTTGGCGCGTAGGAAGTCAAAGCGTAGGGTGGTGAGGCTGGCAACTGCGGCTGCGCTGGCGTGATAGAAAGGTGGATGCTTGCTTTGCGTGACACGCGGGCCTTCGGGCAGATGCTGTTCGCGGCCAAGATAGACTACATAGGCCCAATGGTCGGTTTCATCAGGTGCTTCCCCTAGCGGGTTACTGATGCTATACGCACTTGCCAGCAGCAAATGGAGCAGGACAAGGAGTAGGGCAAGACGGTTGATACGTGACATAAGGTGTGATTTTGATGGCAGACATTGCCCCGCTACGCTGCCTTACACATCTCCGGATCAAAAACGCCCTGGCAGAAAAGCTCGGCCAGGGCGCGCAGGCAAAGTTGATTGGCTGACCAGCAGGGCAATCATCGGATCAAGCGGGCGCTACAGGATTGTCTGTCGCGTCGCCTGTCGCCGCATCTGCGTCACCATCTTGTGATTGATCCGTTTCACCCTCTTCCTTGATGGAGCGCAGATGGGGGAAGAGGATGACCTCGCGAATGGTCTCTTTGTCGGTGAAGATCATGGTGAGGCGGTCAATCCCCATGCCAAAGCCGCCGGTGGGGGGAAGACCATAGCTCAATGCTTCGATGTAATCTTCATCAATTGGATGCGCTTCATCGTCACCATGCCGCGCTCGGTAATTCTCATCGATAAAACGCTGGAGTTGGTCGATGGGACTGTTCAACTCGCTAAAGGCGTTGCAGAACTCCATACCGCCGATGAAGCCTTCAAAACGTTCCACCAGGCGCGGATCGGTTGGTGAACCCTTTGCCAAGGGGCTGATGTCGAGCGGGTAGTCGGTAAGAAAGGTCGGCTGGATCAGATTCGGCTCCACAAAGCGGGCCATAAGACTATCCACTAACTTGCCCCAACTGCTATCGGGATCTGGAGACATGCCGATGGCGCGCATCGCTTGGGCCAATGATGTAGCATCGGAATAGGCTTCGTAGTCAATGTCTGCTGCCTCGAGAATGGCCTCACGCAAGGGAATGCGCCGCCACGGTGGGTTCAAATCGATGGTATGCCCCTGGTAGGTGATGGTCGTGCCGCCAGTGACTTGTCGCGCCACATAGGCAACCATCTCC
>CAMPHP010000699.1 GCA_946885925.1 uncultured Litorilinea sp. | reverse complement strand
CCCAGACACCATATAGATCGCGAGGTATCCATGTCCTCTTCTCTCTCACCATCTCTCTCAACGAATGGAGCATCCACGCCGACAGTAGCTGGACAAATGCTCGTCACTCTACTGGTAAATGACGTTGAACATACCCTGGCGCTAGAACCGCGGCGCACACTGCTGGATACATTGCGCCATGACCTGCACCTGACCGGCACGAAGAAAGTTTGCGACATGGGTAACTGTGGCGCATGCACCATCCTAGTGGATGGGCGCGCCCACTATGCCTGCCTGCTGCTCGCCGTTGATTGCCAAGACCGTTCCATCACCACGATTGAAGGGCTAACAAATGGCGACGATCTTGATCCGATTCAACAAGCCTTTATCGAAGCCGATGCCTTCCAATGCGGATTCTGCACATCGGGCCAGATTATGAGCCTCAAAGGGCTGCTCAGTACCACGCCCAGCCCCACGGACGAGCAGATCCTGCGTGCAGTTACCGGCAATATCTGCCGTTGTGGAGCCTATCGCAACATCCTAGCCGCAGGGCGGATGGCCGCCGATCAGCAAACCGTACACAACGGAACAGAATCAGGCAAAGTTGTTTAGGAGATAAGAAATGCCCATTCGACATATTGCTACACTGCGCGACGGTGCAAGTAGTGAGGAAACGCTAAAAGTTGTCGAGACGAAAGGCGTTCCACCTTGGAGTGACAACGAGCCATTCACCATTGTTGGGCAACGCCATACACGTATTGAGGGTGCAGAAAAGGTCACAGGCAGCGCCCAATACAGCTATGATATTCAATTACCGGGTCAGCTCTATGGTCGCATCCTGCGCAGCCCTCACCCACACGCCCGCGTCATCAGCATTGACGCCACCCAAGCCGAGGCATTACCAGGTGTTCATGTCGTTCTTACGATGGTCAATACACCAGAAGTTGAGTGGTATGCAGAAAAGTGCAAGCTCTTTGCCTCCACTGTACGCTTTATAGGCGACGAAGTTGCTGCCGTCGCAGCAGAATCCGAAGAGATTGCCGAAGATGCCTTGCGTCTAATTCAGGTGGAGTATGAACCCCTGTCCTTTGTCGTTGATATGGAGAAAGCGCTTGAACCTGGCGCGCCTCTTGTTCATCCAGAAAACAAATATGGCAATCTCACAGATGAATCCAAGGTCTATGAACGGGGCGATCCCGATGCAGGCTTGCGTGAGGCCGATGTCATCATTGACCAGGAGTACGTCACCGCAACCGCATTGCATAACTGTCTGGAACCTCACGGTTGCACAGCCCATTGGCACGGCAACGAATTAACACTCTGGGAATCGACCCAGGGTATCTTTGAAGTGCGCGAACAGATAGCAGAGAAGCTAGGCTTGCCAGAGCATCATGTGCGCGTGATCAAACATCACATGGGGGGTGGATTTGGCAGCAAACAAGTGCCCTGGAAACAGACAGCAATTGCTGCGCTGCTCTCCAGAGAGTCGGGCCGTCCCGTGCAGGTGATGCTGGATCGCGAGGCGGAAAACCTCGCGGCAGGCAACCGCAACGCCACCATTCAGCGGGTAAGACTTGGCGCAAAGCGTGACGGTACATTGACAGCAATTATTACGGAGAACATGCAGGCAGCCGGAGCCTATCGAGTTGGCGGCGAAGGCAGCAATGTTAGCGGCCTCTATGAACAGCTCTACAAATGCCCCAATGTACGCACCGAGCAAAAAGCCATCTATATCAACGCCGGGCCTAGCGTAGCTTTCCGCGCACCTGGCTTTGTCGAAGGGGCCGTTGGCCTCGAGTGCGCTATGGATGAATTGGCCCGCGCGCTCAAGATGGACCCGGTCGAGCTACGGCTGAAAAATTACACGGAGGAAGATCAAAAGAAGAATCTGCCCTATAGCTCACCAAACGGATTGCGCGCATGTTATGAACGCGTTACCGCCGAGTTTGGCTGGCGCGAGCGCAAACAAGCGCTTGCTGGAGAGAATGCAAACAAAAGAGGAAGAAAGCGCCGCGGCATCGGCTTTGCAGCACATAATTGGGGAGGTGCGGGCCATCCTCCTGGTTATGCATGGATCAAGCTCAACAGTGATGGCACAGCCGATGTCATCACTGGCACACAGGATATTGGTACGGGTACGCGCACTGGATTGACCCAGATAGCAGCGGAGGAGTTGGGCCTGCCCATGTCCCAAGTTACCCTCCATCTAGGCGATACCGCCCAAGGCCCCTATTCACCCACAAGTGCTGGCAGTGCCACACAAGCCACAATTGGCCCTGCTATACGTGAAGCAGCGCGCAATGTACGCCAGCAGCTGCTAGAGACCGCCGCGCTCGTGTTAGAAGAAGCGCCCGAAAAGCTTGAGGTGCGCAATGGCAAAATCTTTGTCAAAGACCAGCCGGAAACCAACGTCACTGTAGCCGAGGTCACTGGACGTATTGCTCCCCACATGTTGCAAGGACATGGTGCGCGCGAAGCCAATCCCGAGGATAAGTCGGTTCGTACCTTTGGCGCGCAATGTGTCGAGGTCGAGGTCGATACGGAGACAGGTGAAATTACTGTGCTACACCTAGTCGCATCGCATGATTGCGGTCGCATCATCAACCCAACAATGGTAGACAGCCAGGTAATTGGCGCTGTCACCCAAGGCATTGGCTATGCCCTGACCGAAGAACGCATTATAGATGCACGACGCGGCGCAGTCTTGAATGCCAATTTGGAAGAGTACAAAGTGCCAACCGTGGCTGACATTCCGCAGATCACCCATGCCCAGGTCAACCTGCCTGATCTTGCGGCAAATTCCACCGGGGCCAAAGGCATAGGCGAACCGCCGCTTGTCCCGACTGCGCCAGCCATTGCCAATGCAGTTTATGATGCCATAGGCGTGCGGCTGCGCCATACGCCCCTCACGCGGCGGCGATTGCTAGAGGCGTTGGCTGAACAAGCAATACAAGGGCAATCCAATCAAGCGCAATCAAACGGCCAAAGGGGGCAGCCATGAGACGGTTTGACTATACATCCGCCACGACGCTTGACGAAACCATCCAACTCTTGAGCCAAGATGGGAATGGTAGCATCAGGCCGTTGGCAGGCGGAACCGACCTTCTAACCTTAATGAAGGCAGACATTACCGTACCAATTCAAGTGGTGGATATTAAGCGGCTGGGTGAAATACCACGGGGTATCCATGAAACCGCGCAGGGTCTTACGCTAGGCG
>CAMPHP010000698.1 GCA_946885925.1 uncultured Litorilinea sp. | reverse complement strand
TCTATCTCTATTGTTTAATCTGCTAGTGCTTCCGGATTGATAATCAAGCACCCATCATCCAGTAACCATCAGGGCTTTTACGCCGTATTGATCTCGTGCTAATTGCACAAGTGTTGGCCTCATGATAGGATCGACGCCGCATCTCTTAGCGCCAAGCTTCAACAAAAACCCTCAGGTTAGGTAAGTTGATCACTGATCCTATGCGTAGTCTTTTAAGCAATTGGCCCAAACTCGTGACACTTGCCTTGCTATTGTTGATATTGGCAATTGGCTTTGCCTTCTTCTCGCGCATGGGGACCGACGCCGCCGCGCAATCACCATCCACATCACCCACGCGACTCGCTCAGCAAACCAGCACGCGTACACCGACCCGCACGGCAACAGCTACAGAGAGAGCTATAGAGAGAGCTACAGTGACGGCTACTCGCCGTTCGCCAACACCAACTTGGACACAATTCCCAACAGCAACGCCAATCCCAGCCGCAAGTTCACCACTTGTTGTAGCAACACCGGCGGCGACAGATACGCGACTCGTTCCTCTGCCCGAACACGCCCCTGGCCCAGACCTTGTACCAGGGGCGATCGGCTCTACATCTATTACAGATACAGTTGGGGTGACAGATACAACGGAGCTTACTTCGACCAGCGAGCAGAGCGAGACGCTCCATGTGCCACTCATCATTGCGCCCGCGCCCATCGTGACACCAACGCACTCAATTGTCGAAGCGTTGCAGCAACCCGTCGCGCCGCGTGGCATGGCAGGCGTAGTGGCGAAAGCGACCGCAGAGGCATTGGTTGCGGAGCAATCTCTAGGAGAGCAGCGCGAAACAGAAACACCAACAGATGCTCAATCCGCACCTCCCCTAGAAGCTCCTACGGAACCCGTAGCAGAACCAACCGCCACGCCACTGCCGCTCATGCCCACGCCTGCCAGCGCACCAACGCCCGATGGCAGCGTTCGCACGGCACATGTGCCCATTCTCATGTACCATTACCTCAGCACTCCCCCAGCCGGTGCCGATATTTATCGCCAGGATCTATCAGTGTCGCCAGAGCTATTCGCCGCGCACCTAGATGCGATGCAGCAGGCGGGATATACCACCATCAGCCTCTATGCGCTGGTCGATCATCTCACCCACGGTGCGCCCTTGCCCGAAAAGCCAGTGGTATTAACCTTTGATGATGGCTATGTTGACAACTACACCAACGCATTTCCAATTTTGCGTGACCGCGGCATGACGGCAACCTTCTTTATTGTCACCGACTTTATCCATGACAAGCGTCCCGAATACCTCACATGGGACATGGTGCGCGAAATGTATGCCGGGGGTATGTCCATCGAAGCCCACGGGCGCAACCATGTCTCGCTTGCCCGGAAGGATAGAGACTATCTGATCTGGCAGGCGCTAGGCAGCTTTGAGTCAATTCAAGTAGAAATTGGGGTGCGCCCGCACTTTATCTCCTATCCTGCGGGCGAATATGACGATCTGACCATTGATATCTATCGCAGCGCTAACTACTGGGCAGGCTTCACCACCAAACAAGGTGCCACCCACCGCAGCGATGACCTTTTCCGAATGAACCGCGTGCGCGTTCATGGCACAACGAGTCCCGAAGAGTTGCTGCGGATCCTAGCGTTGGACTGGTAGTTAACTCGAATTAGTACCAGTGGGTACGCGCCTTGGGGTCTCCAGGGTGCGGCATCAGAAGGCGCATCATTCTGTCACCCCGCAGGGGTCTCTCCGCCAAGTTACCAACCCCATATCAAAAACCCTCGCAAGAACTGGTGAATTTGATCTTGAGATTACCTTTTCTCGTCGGGGGTCTGTAAAGTAACTTGTAGTTATCCATAAAATATGAAATCTATGTCTCCCGGCGATTGCCCTTTTCTTGTCAGCATATCGGCAAGTTCAGTGTGATGCTGCATGCCATGGAGTATAAGGTGCTGCAAAACACGCCAGTAGTCAGCTTCCCTTGTTGCACCGCGGAGATCGGTAAGGGTAATCGTGCCCGCAATCTCCTGATCGGTCAACCGATCCAACAGTGACCGCCACGCCTCCTGCTCTTGCATAAAGGCACTTTGTAACGCCTCGCGCGTCGGAAAATCCCCAGCTTGCAAGTGCGCTGGCTGCTGTCCACTCTCAAGCGCAACCCGCCACCCGCGGTGGGATGTTAGTAGATGAAAGAAGGTCAGGTGAACCGAACGTTGCCCACCTCCTGGGTCTGCGTAATAGTCCGCCTCGTCCAACAGGAATGCTTTGGCTAGCAGCGTTTGATTGGTGTGCCAATGATAAGCAAATGACGTTTGGAAAATTTGCTTACTCACCTTTTTTGCCCCTTGGAGATGACCCTGTAGATGGATAGAGCACTTCATGCTGTTCTAGCATGCGAACGAACTCTTGAATTCGCTTTGCGCGAGTTTCGGGCTTCTTCGCAGTCTGGATCCTAAACAAAATCGCATAGCGATTTGTGCTATTCAGTGTAGCAAAAAAGCTCTTTGCTTCTGGGCTGTTCTCCAGGGCTGCTTCAAAATCGTCCGGTACGGCAGCAGTGCTATACGAATCATAGGCTGCATCCCATCTGCCATCTTGTTTCGCCCGCTCTACCTCTGCCAACCCTGCTGGCCTCATTTGACCACTTGCCATCAACGCCTCTACTTTGCTGCGATTGATCTTGGACCAGATACTTTTGGGACGGCGAGGTGTAAATTTCTGTATCCATGACGATTCATCATAACTTCTCTTCAGCCCATCAATCCACCCGTGGCACAAGGCCACTTCAACTGCTTCGGCATAGGTGATTGAGGTGATGCCTGAAGCCTTTTTCGCCAGCCTCAGCCAAATGCCCGATGCTTGCGCGCCATTCTCCTCCAACCAGGATGACCAGTCACTTGGCTTCTCAAAGAGGATGATTGGGAGTTCATCCTGAGATTTATTCTTAGAATTCGCTGTAGATGCCATCGTGGCTTACTCCTTGTATCTATACATTTGTGTTATTGGATATAGGGATAGTATGTGCATATATGGATCAATATGTATGGACGACCTTCAGAGATGCACCACCTTGTTATGCCGCGCCCCCGGGCGCGCTTGGTAACAGGTAGCAGACCATCTCTCTGGGCAACGCGGCGGAGCAGAGAGACCCTTACAGGGTGACAGAGCCGTGCGTCCGTCATGCCGCAGGCATCTCTCCGGTAT
>CAMPHP010000697.1 GCA_946885925.1 uncultured Litorilinea sp. | reverse complement strand
CAGGGGAGACCGGCATGACAGACCAACGTGCCGTATTACCCCGCGCGTGGAGGCGCGCCCAGAGAGCTCCCGCCATTGGGCGCGGTCTCTCTGCCTCTGCTTCTTCAGATGGATGAGGAGCCCCGGGAATGGCGTGACAAGCCCTGGCTGCCTCACAAAAGTGCTTTGACACCCTTTCAGCGTTATGGTAGATTGATCAGCCACCACCCCTTTCAATCTTCTGCACAATTTCAAACCGTTCAATCGGCACTGATTGAAGTAACTGATTGAGGTACCTATGAATGTCCGTTATCTCATTGGGCGTTTGTTCTTTTCCTTTATCGTGATCTGGGCAGGGGTTACGCTCATCTTCTTTCTACCCAAACTGGCCCCAGATCGAGATCCCATTCGTGAACGTCTAAGCATGATGGTTGCGATGGGAGGAATGAACTCCGCAAACATCGAACTGATGGCAGAAACCTACGAAAAAAAGTTCGGACTGGATCAGCCCTTATGGAAGCAATATGTGCGCTATATGGGCGACATCGCGCGGCTGGACTTGGGCTACTCGCTGGCGAAGTATCCCACGCGCGTCAGCGAATTGATCGCCCAGGCGATGCCCTGGACCGTAGCTTTGCTTGCAGTAACCACTGTAATTGCCTTTACCCTGGGTACGCTTTTGGGTGGTCTGTTGGCCTGGCCCGGCTCGCCGCGTTGGCTGCAATATTTGCTGCCTCCTCTTTTTACCTTCTCAGCAGTTCCGTTTTATCTGCTCGGTCTGGTCTTAATCTATCTGTTTGCATTCAAATTTCGGATCTTCCCACTTGGTGGCGCTTCGGAGTTTGGGGTATCAGCCGTTTGGAACGTGGACTATATTGTCGATCTGATTCACCATTCGACATTGCCCGCGCTCTCGATTGTATTAGCCTCGATGGGCTTTTGGTCGCTCTCCATGCGTGGCATGATGGTCACAGTAGAGGGCGAGGACTATGTGACACTGGCTGAGGCGAAAGGGTTGCCCGGCAGACGGATCTTCCTCTGGTATGCAATGCGCAATGCGTTGTTGCCACAAACGACCGCATTGGCACTGTCGCTGGGAACCATCTTATCGGGATCGTTGCTGGTTGAGATCATCTTTCGTTATCCGGGTATCGGGTCGGTCTTATATCGGGCGATCACAGGGTTCGACTATTTCGCAATATATGGCATCGTCTTCTTTATCATCGTCACAATTGCCGTTGCAACCTTCATTTTAGACCTCATCTATCCACTCCTAGACCCGCGCATTCGCTATCAGAGATCATAGGAATGGGGACTCGTAAGCGAATGGAGATGGGCAGCGCGGTTCGTTTAACCTTTTGGGACATAACCTATTTGCCATAACCAGTTTGTAGCATCTGAAGGAAAGTCAAACGTGCGAAGCATCTTTACGTATCTTGGACGTAATCGCGAATTGACTATGGGCCTTATCCTGTTAGGTGTAATGTTTGTGCTTTGGCTTATTGGCTATTTCACGGTAGACCTCAGCAAAGCAAGCCCACTTTCCGCTATGCCGGATATGGCACCCTCGTCGGAATATCTGTTGGGAACGGACACAGCAGGCCGTCAATTACTAGCTGTTCTAATTGCTGGCGCGCCCAAGACTTTGGAGATTGGTTTGATTGCGGGCACGGTCGGGTTGTTGGTAGGTACAATCCTGGGTTTTGTGGCGGGCTATTTTGGCGGCATAGTCGATGCCATCATTCGCAGCGCGGCAGATGTAGGGCTGACTGTGCCTGCCCTGGCGGTGCTCGTCGTGATCGCCTCGGTGATTTCAACCTTGCTCAATCCGGAAACAATGGCCTTGATCATTGCCTCGCTAGCCTGGATGTATCCGACGCGCACCATTCGTTCACAGGTCTTGTCGCTGCGTGAACGTGCCTTTGTGGAGGTAGCAAGGCTCTCCGGCTTTAACGATTTTGAGATTATCTTCAAGGAATTGCTGCCCAACCTCTTGCCCTACCTGGCAGCCAGCTTTGTCGGTGCAGTTTCTGCCGCAGTTCTGGCTGCGATTGGGCTAGAGGCACTTGGGCTTGGCCCGCAAACTGAGCCGACATTGGGCATGACCATTTTCTGGTCGATCTACTATGGCGCTTTGTTGCGTGGGATGTGGTGGTGGTGGGCTCCGCCCGTGGTGGTCATCATCCTCATGTTCATTGGTCTATTTCTGGTCTCTGCCGGTCTGGACGAGATCGCCAATCCCAGATTGCGGAGGGCGTAGTGGCGAACAAAACGCTGCGTGTCGAGGGGCTGCAAGTTCACTATCAAACGCCATCCGGCAAAGTGCGCGCTGTTGAGGGTGTCACTTTTTCCCTAGACAAAGGTGAGCGGCTGGGACTGGTTGGTGAATCAGGCTCGGGCAAGTCCACTACAGTGATGGCGCTGCTGCGGATGATCAAGCCGCCGGGCAGTATCGAGCAAGGGCGGGTCTGGTTAGGCGATATTGACTTGCTCTCGCTCTCGAACGAGGAGATGCGTGCCGCCCGTTTTGCCCGCATTTCGCTCATTCCCCAGGGTGCCATGAACTCACTCAACCCCTCCATGCGCATCAAACACCAGTTGATGGATACAATCAAGTATCACAACGGTCAGGGGGCAAACGGCGACTTACAGAAACGCGTCCACGCTCTATTGGAGTCAGTTGGCTTAGAGCGTTCTGTGGCAGAGAATTATCCCCACGAATTGAGCGGTGGGATGAAGCAGCGGGTCTGTATTGCGATGGGCATATCGCTGCTGCCCGATGTAATTGTGGCTGACGAGCCGACCAGTGCCCTGGACGTGGTAGTGCAGCGCCAGGTCATGGAGACCTTGGGCAATGTACAGGAGCAGATTGGCGCTTCTCTGATCTTGGTTGGGCATGACATGGGATTGATGGCCCAGTTTGTTGACCGGATCGGCGTCATGTATGCGGGCAGATTGGTGGAAGTGGGGCCTGTGGATGATATCTTTGAGGAGCCGCTCCATCCCTACACCCAGATGCTCATTTCGAGCTTGCCCTCACTCGAAGGCAAGGGCGTGTTCAAGGGCATCCCCGGCATCACGCCTTCGCTGCTGAATCCACCACCGGGGTGTCCATTCCATCCTCGTTGCCCCAAGAGGATGCAGCATTGCGAGTCAATGATCCCAAGCTTGCAAGAGGTACGCCCAGGACGATGGGTCTCTTGCCATCTCTACTAGACCTGTTGA
>CAMPHP010000696.1 GCA_946885925.1 uncultured Litorilinea sp. | reverse complement strand
GTGTGGGTGCGATATGGCTGAGTACAGGATAGATCAGAAAACCGGCCACATCTCTGTCAAATAGCTATCAGATATTTAGCAAGTCAAGCATCTCATTCCTGATAGGTGACAGGGCGGGCGGAATAGGAAGGTGACCTAACAAAGTTCAACCCAGCGAAGTCCAAGCAATCTACGTCATTTGTCTGCGTCATTTGTCGTATAGAACATATACGCTCAAACCTATACAATCGATGCGGTCCAGATATAATCACGTAGCTGTATTATCGAAGTATGCTCATAGCGATAACTCCAGTCGTGGAAGCACATCAGGAGTCAACGTTGCCTCTCTGTATGCTACTAAGGAAAGCGAGTCGCACCAATGAATATCCACCAAGTTTTGTTCCTCGGTGACAACTGTGATACGGCAGCATTGTGGTTAGCGGGTCTACATGAACTACATAGGGCATACTCGATCACGATTGCTTACCGCCAATCTTTGTCCACTCATGCAGCAACGACCTTCGACCTCATTCTGATTGAGGTGGAACCAAGCACAATGCAAGGGGCATTAGAGACTTGCCGACGTCTCCGATCGAGGACAACCACCCCGATTCTTTTCGTCTCTGCTCTAGATGATGAGGAGTATGCGCTAGAGGCGTATGCTGCGGGGGCCAATGAGTACATCGTCAAGCCGATCAGTGTGCAGATTCTACACGCCAAAATTGAGGCATGGCGTCGCTGGATCGTGCCAACCATGCAACAGGTCTCACTCCCTGCGCAAGACGTGGTGGAGGTGATCTAGGAGAACTCTTTTCGCCTAATGGTTTTTGTCTGCTGGAGTAATCTATACTTCTAAGACATACGCCCACCGGCTTGTAGCTGGTGGGCTTCTTATTGGCCGATGTGGAGACAGCCCTCAGTATGTCTCAATGGCTCTATTTTGCCAGAAACTCTGCGTCTAGCTAGTAACGTCATGTCAGGTTGCCGCCATGTCAGGTTGCAATGTCTTTGCGTAGTAGATTACGTTGAAGCGCTCCATCTTCCCTCTGCCTGTTTCTCGATAGCCATGCTTCTCGTACAGACGTTGAGCGCCTACCTGAATATCAGTAGTCTCCAACACGAATCTTGTGATTCCAAGTTTGTGTCCTTCATTCTCCAAAGTCGCGAGCATCACACTCCCATACCCGCGCCGTCGGCAGTCAGGCGCAATCCGCATTCGCTTGATTTCACCTGTGCTCTTGTCCAGCCGCTTCAGAGCCCCCATTGCGACAATTCTGTCTTCAAACATGCCCACCAGAAACAGGCCACCATCACCGGTATAATATTTTGGGATTTCGTGCAGATCATTATCCCATGCACCGTTGCCTGCATGTGCCCCCGTACCCGCAAGGGCCTCGTTATGCAGTTTCCAGACAGCATCCTTGTCAGCATCAATGTACTGCCGAATATTGAGCATGTGCCCACCTGTTTGGAGCCTGTAAGGCATCGTGTATAGGGTAGCGCGATTTTCAGCAATATGAACGCGACTATCAAGGTGACAGACTGCATGATAGAACTACTTGAGAATATAATACGTCGCCCGCTTCTCCCCGATCCGCAGAAGCAAATTCTTATCCACCAGATCCGCCAGGTCGCGGCGGATCGTCTCGGCGCTGACATCGGGGACGAGCGCTTGGTAATCGCTGTTGGTGATGCGCCCGTTGGCCTGGAGAAAGGCGAGCGCTTGTTGCTGCCGTTCGTTGAGGAAGGCATTGTTGAACGCCGCAGACAAAGATGCAGACGGCATCGCAGCCTGGGCAGAGGAGGGTTGCAACTCCATCGCCGCCGCTTCTAGCGTCACCTTGAAGCCCGCGGCGGTTTCCTCAAAGCGGGGTATGGGCAAGCCATTTTCCAACATGGCTGTGATCATACGGTCGATGCCATAGCCCAGCCGCTCGATATACCCCATGTCACTCAGCACCGCCACAATCGCCTCGTTGCGGCTATAACGTTCATCCTTCAAATTGCTCAGCGTCACATGACCTGGGAGCCTGCCAGGGCTGTAGACCTCCAAACGGTTGCTAAACATGAGCAAGCGGATGCCCTCGCCGCGGATGGCATAGTCACGATGGCAGATGGCATTGACAATCGCCTCACGCACAACGGGCAAGAGATACTCGCCCGAATCCTCCCGCGCCAACCCGTTAATCCGCATGCCCCGGCGCATATTGCTCACCACAAAGGCTTCAGCCTGGCGAATCTGGTCTACAAGCGTGCCGCCTATATCCTGGCGCACAAACTCATCGCCCATTGCTTCACCCGCATAGCGCACACAGATAATCTCGGCACTGCGGATAAATTGCTGGGGTGCGCGGCCAAAGAGCAGCATCCCTGCCACCGTAGGCGTCAGAACTGGCGTCTCTCCTAGCACCGGCTCGGCATAAGCAACACAGCCGCGCGCCAACAAGGCTTGCGTAATATCCTCCGTGGCAGAAAAGGCCACCTGATCCAGATAGCGCAAAACGCGCTGCTCATCCAGGTCGGCCAAAGTTGCATTCGCGATCAGTTGCGCCTCATAGCCAGCATCACCCCGCTCCAAGAGCAAGCGCCGCAACTCTGGCGTGGTCAACGGGCGATTCTGTGCGGCAGTGCGTGTTAGGTACATGCCCTGCAAGCTGTAAATATGGGGTAATCCCGCTGGCACTTGCACGACCACCACCGGCCCCTCGCCGGTCGCAATCACTTGCGCGCTGGGCAAGACAAGCGGCGGATCGGTCAGCAGACCCGCCGCGGTGGCAGCATCACGCAAGTTGTTGACATCGATCTCCTTTTGCACCGTCCCCTTGGCAGAAACACCCAAGATTGCCACACCCCCGTTGGCGTTTGCCAGTGCAGCCAAGGTCTCTGCCAGAACACGCGGCGCGCTCTTGGCTGGTACAAAGGCCACGCGGTCGCTCGGCCCAGCAGCCAGATAACTGGTTAATTCCTGGGGATGAAGGGCGGGTTGTTGGCGGCGGATCATATGACTTCCTCACAACCTGGCGGTTCAACCGTGGTTAACAACGATGAACAGATATGGATTACAGATGGGTCCTAACGAGCGATCTGCATAGCATGATCTGATTATCTAGCTGATTACGTAGACGCATTTGCGGCAATCACGGTGCGCTGCGTGCCAAAATAACGCTGCAATAACCCACAGCCAACAACTCCACTGGCGGCGGTTCGATGTGTGCGCCGCTGATCGT
>CAMPHP010000695.1 GCA_946885925.1 uncultured Litorilinea sp. | reverse complement strand
CCCCCCCCCCCCCCCCCCCTTTTTAACCCCCCCCCCCCCCCCCGATATAAACACTCGACTAGTCGTCGGCAGCGTCGATGTGTATAAGAGACAGGGGATGGATCAACAACAGCCCAAGTTTTATCGACTGTACCGGGGATGTCGCTACCCTCCCGGTAGCCGAGGCACCGGCTCCGCCCCCAACGCCAATAGCACCTCCCATCGTAGAGTCTCCAGTTGTCACAGATGAGGGGAGCACGGTGCTACCTGAGCAAACAGCGCCTGGTAGCGAGGAAGCTACACCGGCGCAAGACACCACGATAGTGACCGAGACAACAGGGAGTGGAGTGTCGACAACCGTTCCCGATGGACAAGCGCTTTTGGTCGTCACAAACGGCTTCCAACACGAAATGCGCTTTACCATCGACCAGACTTTCCGCCCGCAAGCAGGTCCTAGCGAATATGACCTTCAACCAGGTGACTCAGTCAGCATCGTTGTCTATCCTGGCAACGTGGCTTTCACTGCCAGCAGTCCTTGGAGCGGCCTCTCCGGAAATGCCTCGATCTATGTGAACACCAACCAATCGCTACCCCTCTGGATTCGCTTCGAGCCAGATGCAGATGGTAGCTGGGTATTCCGCTGGGAATAACAAGCTCATACCCGGCGGGCAGATACACCGCCCCGCAACCACATCTAACATCACATCTAACATAACGAGAGGGCGACCTGCAGGTCGCCCTCTCGTTATGTTAGATAGCTTTGGCTAGTAGCACCTTCACACGACAACTCACTTTGCACCAATCGCCGCTTGCACTACCTTCCAACCTCTATGCGTGCCTACTCTTTAGGTCGGTAACGCACATACAACTCGCGTGTCATCTCATCGGCAGTAAGCTCGAACTCCACAGCAGGCCCCACCGCAACACCATTACCATCCACCAACTGTACGATCCATGTGCCCGACTGCGACTCTACAAAAACGACATTCATATTCGTAAAGCGTGTATAAGCACTTGGCTCACCCCGCGTCAGACTAGGCAGTCCACCTTCAGAGACTTTATCCACTGGCAGTTCTGTATCATTATGCACAACGTGCAGTGAATAGCCTGGTAGACCAGCGCCATCTTCGTCAGCCACATAAAGGAAGATCCGCACCACATTCGGTGCCAATGATTCGGTCGGATGCTTTTCCGCCAATTCCAAGTCAAAGGTAAAGACAGGCGTCGGCGAAGGTGTGAGGGTAGGGGTCACGGTTGGCTCAACAGTCGGCGTTGGCGTTTCAGTTGCAGTTGGCTCTGGGGTTGGCGTAGAGCTAGGGGCTGTAGTAGGCGTCGGCGTGGGAGGTACGGATGTCGCGGTCTCAGTAGCAGTTGGCATTGCCACAACCAACGTTGCCGTCGGTGCCTCAGCCGCATTAACGCCCCCGCTAGGTGCTGCCGCCGCGCCCTGTGGCGTGGGCGTGAAAGTAGGTACTGGTGTACGGGTGGGTGTATCACCTCGACCACAGCCCCCAACGCCTACCAGTAGCAGCGTCATTACTAGCAACCAATACCATTTGATTTGAGGCAGGTGTCCTTCTTCCTTTCTTCTACGCCATTCAACTTGGCTCTGCCAATTTCCCAACGTTTTCGCCCCTTCTAGAAGTATGGAAGTTCGCACAATGTTAGCCGATTTGGGGCACAACTGCAAAGACCATGATTCATAATGCCTTCGCTCCGAGCTTACCTAAAATATTTGCCGCTACATTTACCGCTATATTTGCCATAGCATCTTCTATCTCTTACAGTAAGCAGCAAGATTGCCTACTGGCACTCTCAAACACGAACACACCAAGCTAGAGGAGTTCTGTATGTCTGTTGCGATCCCTGATTCGCATCGCGATTTGTTGACGGGTCCGGTCTATGCCGTACTGACGACCCTAATGCCCGACAACCAACCCCAGTCATCTGTAGTATGGACAGATTTTGATGGCACACACGTCATGGTCAACACTGTTGAAGGACGCCAAAAGCAACGCAATATGGCAGAGCGTCCCAGGGTCACTGTGCTGGCGATTGACACCGCACAGCCCTTTCGCTGGCTCGAAGTTCGCGGCGAAGTAGTAGAAATCACCGAGGAAGGTGCTATGACACAAATCGACAAGCTAGCGCAGATTTACACCGGCGCACCCGCCTACTATGGGCATGTGTCACCTGCCGAGCAAGAAGGTCGGGAGACTCGTGTCACCTGCAAAATCAAGCCAACCCGGGTGTTGGCCTACGGTGCATAGCTTTTCACGCGTGTACTCTATGTTATAATCAGTTTGAGGTAACGAGCAAGCCCAAATTATTGGTTGCTCGTTACCTCTACAAATCCTTGTTCTCTATAAATCTTAGAAGTAAGCGCAGTGCCCTTCGCAAACTCCCATTGCTGAACGTGGCACCCCTCCCCCGAACCACAGTCCAAGAAGTTACTCTCGTTTCTGCTAAAACCGTAAAAAGAATCTAGTCTGCTCGTGTGCCTGCAACATTGAGATCGGAGATGTTACAGTGACAGAGCCATCGTTTACTTTATCGCACGCAGCCCAAGGTTCGTTTAGGCTACGTTCGCTTCCTGGCTGGAATTCTTGGCGGATCACTCATTGGGTACCGGATGCCACCGCTGTTATTCTGTTACTTGCAGTGGCATGGTCTATCACCCATGAATATGTGCGCAGTAGCCTCTTTGTGTGGGGCGATCACGCAGGACAGTTCATGCGCTTCTGGTATCCCCTGGCCCATTCAGTCCCAGAATCTGGCCGCTGGCTTTGGGGGATAGTAAGCTGGAATCCATCATGGTATGCCGGATACCCCGAACTCCAGTTTTACCCACCAGGGACAACTTTACTGGGCCTAATGCTGCATTTCCTCACCCTTGGGCAGCTTACACCAGAGCAAATCTACAACCTGATTCCGGCTATCGCTTATTGCCTGCCCCTATTCACCTGCTATGCCTTCTTACGCATCAGCCTCGCGCCATTAGGACGGCTCCCCAGTATCGTTGCCGGGTTGACTGCCGCGTCACTTGCGATCACCCTCAAGCCAATGTGGGGCGGAATCGATGCAGTCGTCATCGGTTTGATGGGTGAACGCCTAGCCTTTGGTTTTGCCCCTCTTGTTCTACTCGCCGGATGGCAGTTCGTAGAAAAACCCACGCTCCCGCGTATGGCAGTAGCAGCGATCGCGTTGGCGTGCTTGCTGCTGCTGCATCC
>CAMPHP010000694.1 GCA_946885925.1 uncultured Litorilinea sp. | reverse complement strand
AATTGGAATAGTGTGAACTGGAACAGCGTCAATTGGAACAGCGTCAACTGGAATAGTGTGAACTGGAACAGCACGGTCCTTGAGCCTCCTACCATCGGTGGTATCTTGCCGTTGGGCGAAGGTGAAAGCTGGGAAGTTCCAGCACTGCCGACAGAGATTCCAGATCTTGAGAACGCTCCGCTGCTAGACCAACAGTTTGATAGCTTCCTCTTCCTGCCAACAGTGGGTCATTAACGGATGATCATTAATTGATTTGAGATTTAGCAGGAGATAGCTCGTATGTGAAAGGATTGCCTGAGTCATGCTCTACCGCGTGACTCAGGCAATCCTATTTGTTAGCGTCAGGATTAAAAGGGGGCAGAATTGGGTTGGCTATGCTGAGATGTTTCGCATCACTTAGGGCTAATCTTTCGCCGGCACACTTCCCAGATGTGCGTCTAGTAGCTCGGTTAGACGCTCAATTTGAAATGGCTTGCAGAGATAGTCGCTAGCGCCAGCAGCCAGACATTGGTCGCGGACTTCCGGTGTGGTGAAGGCGGTGAGGACGACGATGGGAATATGGCGGAGTGATGGTTCAGCGCGGATCCGATGGATTGCCTCAAGCCCGTTCATCTCTGGCATCTGGATATCCATTAAGATGAGATCGGGACGCTCTGCTTTGGTTTGTTGTACAGCTTCGATACCTGTACGCGCCAAAAGGATACGGCATTGCCATTGTTGCAGGAAGTCTGACAAGACGAGTAGATTAGCTTCGTTGTCGTCTGCGATCAGCACAGATGGTGTACGATCAAGGGGTGGCGAAGCGGCTGTCACTTCTGCCACAGTAGTATTCTCCGCATGATCCAAGCTAGTCTTGTGCGTGTGCCGCCGTGAGCCGGAATGATTGGTCAGGTCTTCTCCTACTCCTAGTCCGCTATCGCCGTTCAGAGTACCTGTCTGGGTTGAGACAGGTGGCATCTGGGCGTCTACATTCAAACCATCTATATTCAAACCGCCTACATTCAAACCGCCTACATTCAAACCGCCTACATTCAAACCGTCTACATTCAAGGAGTGTGGCTGTTGATGCCAGGGGAGCGAAATTGTAAAGCGGCTCCCCTGATTGACTTCGCTGGTGACAGAGACGCTGCCGCTGTGAAGTTCGGCCATACGGTGGACGAGGAAGAGGCCAAGTCCTGTACCGCCAAAATGGTGTGTATCAGAGATGTTGAGTTGGACGAATGGCTGGAAGAGTTTCTCGATATCCTCTTGGGACAGGCCGACGCCTGTATCCCAGACAGTGAAGTGTATGGTGTTATTTTCGGTATCGCCTCTAACCTCCAGACCAACTTTGCCACCCTCTGGCGTAAACTTGATGGCGTTACTCAACAGGTTGACAAGCATCTGCTTGAGCCGTCCCTCATCAGCATCCAATTGTGTGACGTTGGGGCTGCGGTCGTAGTGGAGATCAAGTTGCTTTTTCTGCGCCATTCCAGAGACGAGAAGCAGGCTGCTTTGACATAGTGGCTCGACGGCAGTCGATATGATATTTACGCTTAATTTGCCAGCATCTATTTTGGCGACATCGAGAATGTCGTTGATGATCGCCAAAAGATGCTGGGCGCTTTCCTGAATACCTCGCACAGCGCGCGCTTGCCGTTCATTGAGCGGACCGGCTAGTCTCAGCTGTAAACTTTCGGCGTTCAGTAAGACAGCGTTCAATGGCGTGCGCAACTCATGGTTCATGGATGCTACAAACTCATACTTGGCCTGTGCGGCGCGTGCCAACTCGACTGTGCGTTCAGCCTCACGTTCCAGGGCTGGCACACGCAGTGCGCTTTGCAGCGTAAGCACAATAATAACGATAAAAACTAGTGCCGCGACATTAGTTTGGGCCACAATCGCGGCGCACACGCCCAAACAAAGCAACCCAAAGTCAATGGTCAGGGTCGTTGAGGTAAAGACCCCAGACTCGCTAAAACTTTGGCCGCGCGCTAATTTAATGACCCACCCAATGATGAGATGGTTGACCACTGTAAAGACGAGCATGGCAATTAAGACAGCAAACGTGTTCCGTACACCATAGAAATCGAAGGGGAGTGACACCAACCCTTCATAGACAAGCCCCGCGACGATGGTTGTAATGGAATAGTTCGCTATGTTGAAACTCTGGATATACCAGGGATAGCGATGCTTAAGCCATTCGCCAAGGTGAGCGACGGTGATAGTGACGAGCATTTCTGACCAGCCCATGCTAACAAAAACCGCAGCATAGACCACCCAACTCAAGCTGTAGCTTGAGCGCGCGGTTGCCCCTTCGATCTTGAGGATCTGTAGCAGTGTTGCCAGCACGCATGCAAATACCAGGGCAACCGGATATACCAACTCAAGGTAGCGTAAGGACCAAATTCCTCCCAGACCGCCCAGGAGGATGATGCCCAGAATGTAGAATTGGGATACGCGCGATAGATTTTTCATAGGGGAGCTTTCGTCGGCATACTTCCCACTGGGCGGCTAACAGGGTATCAGACGCTCCATTTGGAAGGTAACAACAGCGATGCAAGAGCAATGAAGAAAGGAATCTTTTAAGTGTCCATAGGAGCGCGCTCAACTAAATCTGCTTGAATACGTGTCCAACCAGCCTTCTTTATCATGTGAAAGATCATGTGAAAGTTATCGTGTGAAGGAAGAAAGCAATCCGACCGATCAATGCTCATTGCGCTTGTTTTATGGAAAGAGCACAGTGGTAGTGTGTCGGCCCTGGCAACGGAGGATGAGCAAGTCATACGCAAAGTCCAAGTCTTCGGGACCATAACAGAGGACTTGTTCCATTAGCTGGCTACCTAGTTGGGACAACTCCCCTATGTAGCCACGGAGAGCACCGGCGACCCTTGAAAACCGATGTCCAACCCGCTTGAAGGCACCTCCGCATTGTTCCTAGTGAATGCCCAGCACGTCAAACACCTGCTCGATAGTGGTTATCCAGCTATATGCCGCAAGTGCATGAGTTTGTAGTCAACAACGACATCTTAACCCTTTTCATCTTTCTTTAGCAATCCACACAATATGTTGCGTTCTCTCCATATTGATCATGAATTAATTGTTCAGTCATATCAATCGTGCGTCGCACTAGCATTGGTGCTGCAAAAGTCTGCTAACGCATGAGATAGTTTCACATGAATGATGAGGTCTCCAGTTGATCTCAAAGCAACAAAAAAGCGCCACACTGGCATGAACCAGG
>CAMPHP010000693.1 GCA_946885925.1 uncultured Litorilinea sp. | reverse complement strand
CATGATGGCGAAAACTTGTCTACTTCCTGGGATGGACCCGATCCAGTTTAGTGATTGCGTGGGAGGAGGGCTTGGGTTACAATGGCTTGGCCTGCCCATTTGTGTAGGCGTCGCTGCGTTTTTCCCGTGTGCCACTATCGTTGCCTCTGCGGATCCTGTCTCTCCTGGGTCTGGCTGCGGGAATACCAAATCTGGAGTAATTGAATCCTCATGAGACGGCCTGCGTTCCACCTGCTGCTCTTGATACTCGTGACCCTGGCGACATTCATGCTGCCAGGTGTGCAGCCCTTGTTTGCGCAACAGCCTTCGGATCCACCCTTAGATCAGCCACTAGCACCTGCGTTTGTGCCAGGACAATTGATCATCCGCTTCCAACCGGATCTTACCAATGAAGAGATTCAGGAATTCTACAAGGAGTATGGGCTTACAGAGATGGATGATCTCGACCGTGCTCCGGCGGATCAAAAGCGACCGCTCAAGCTGACCTTTGTGCCTGTGGAGGTCAACCCGGCCTTTATCGACACGCTAGAGCGCGATACGCGCGTCGTCTATGCAGAGCCAAACTATATTCTCCAGATAAACCAGTCGCCAAACGATCCGGATTTCAGCAAGCTATGGAATTTGCAGAACACCGGCCAAACTGGTGGCACTGCGGGCGCTGATATTTCGGCGGTTGAGGGCTGGGATGTGACGACTGGCTCGAATGATGTGGTCGTTGCCATCATTGATACGGGTGTAGATTACACCCACGAGGATCTCGGCCCGA
Organism: uncultured Litorilinea sp.; assembly: GCA_946885925.1. The sequence continues at coordinate 2,456 of CAMPHP010000693.1, read as the reverse complement.
ATATGTGGGTCAATGAGGCAGAGTGTCCCGGCGGCTATGGCGAGTGTGATACCAACGGCGTTGATGAGGACAACAATGGCTACGTTGATGACTTTTACGGGATCAACGCCGTTGGCAACTCGGGCGATCCAATGGACGACTACGGACATGGCACGCATGTGGCTGGAATCCTTGGCGCACAGGGTAACAACAACCTGGGTATGGTGGGTGTCAACTATGACGTAAGCATTGTTGCCTGTAAATTCCTCAGTGCGAGTGGTGGTGGTACAGTCGCCGACGCGGTCAAGTGTTTCAACTATGTGAATCAACTCAAGAATGAGCGAGGGGTGAATATCGTCGCCACCAACAACAGTTGGGGTGGTGGCGCGCCGGCAGAAGCGCTTGAAGAAGCAATGAGCGGGCCAGACCAGCCGCTGCACATCTGCGCCGCAGGCAACGCTAACAGCGACTCGCCTCAATATCCCGCAGCTTTTGAGTTGGACAACATCATCACCGTTGCCGCTACGGATCATAGCGATCTTTATGCCGATTTTAGCAACTATGGGCCGTGGGTCGATTTGGCTGCGCCAGGGGAGAGCATTTATTCCACAGTACCCACAGGCTCTTGCCCCATCTGTGACCCGTCGGGCTATCGCACGGTCGGTGGTACATCGATGTCAACCCCGCATGTGACAGGGGCTGTGGCGTTGATTGCCGCCAAGTACCCGCAATTATAGTTGGCGCAAATCCGCCAGCGTATCGTCACCGGCGTTGATCCATTGAATGACCCATCTAAGACCACCATTAGCAATGGGCGTTTGAATGTCTTTAACACCTTGGAGGAGGACACTACGCTGCCTGGTTCAGTATCTGACTTGGCAGTGACAGGGCTTCTACTCACGCAGGTCGAGTTAGCATGGACAGCCACCGGCGATGATGGCATGGCTGGCAAGGCCAATGCCTATGATGTACGCTATAGCACTGCGCCCATTTCAGAGGAGAATTGGGAGAGTGCTACGCAGGCATTGGCGGAGCCTATACCCCAGGAGCCTGGCTCGAAAGAGACCTTTATGGTGACCGGGCTTGATCCCGATACCACCTATTATTTTGCGCTGAAAGTGTTGGACAATGTGGGCAATGCTTCTCCACTCTCCAATGTGGTGATTGGCAAGACCAGCGCGGGAACCGTGGTCTTTAGCGATGATATGGAGAGTGGCGCAGGAGACTGGGTAACGACAGGGACGGATGATCTCTGGCATATCTCGGAACATCGCTCCAATAGCCCCACTCATGCCTGGTATTATGGCGACGAAGAGACACGCACCTATGACACGGGTTCTGCAAACAGCGGCACATTGACCTCACCACCGATTGAGTTGACGACGAATGCCGATGTGCTGCTGACCTTCTACGAGTGGAGTTTGTTAGAGAACAGTGCTGCCTTTGACCGTACGCGCGTGCAACTCTCTGTTGACGAGGGGACTACCTGGACAACAATCTTTGAGTCGCATGGAACCAATGACGAATGGCTCCAGCGCTCGGTGAGCCTAACTCCCTTTGTCGGAGATGCTCAGGTCATCCAAGTACGCTTCTGGTTTGACACGGTAGATAACCGCTTCAATGCCTTTGAAGGCTGGTATGTAGATGATGTATCGGTGCTGGTGGCAGAGCCGGGGGCTCCGGGTGCAGGACCAAACCAGCCCAACCTTGTCATGCAAGAGAGCAACATTGGGCTTAGTGACCCGACTCCATCGACGGATGATGAAGTGACCGTCACTGCTGTAGTCGTCAACAATGGTGGCGAAGAGGCAAATGATGTCACCGTGCAGTTTATGGATGTCAGTGAGGAGAGTCCCGTACCGCTGGGTTTGCCGCTAACACTTGCCAATATCACTGTAGGTGGCAGCGCCACGGCACAGCTAAAGTTCGACACCCATAATAAAGAGGGCAGCCAGACGATCCAGGTAGTGGTTGATCCCTATAATTTGATTAGCGAGGGGAATGAGGGTGACAACCAGGCAACGCGTACCTTTACGGTAACGGCTGAAGCTGCCCCCAACCTGATCATTGACATGAGTAACATTGCCTTCAATCCAGCAACACCCCAACCCGGTGATCAAGTGACCATCCATGCCGTGGTGCGTAATGATGGCGAAGTTGCAGCGGAAGGGGTGGTTGTCCAGGTGTTGGATGTGACTGACAGTGCTGCTGTGGTGCCGATTGGCGCAGCGCAGACCATTGACCTTTTGCCACCAGGTGGTGTCGCCACAGCGCAAGTGACCTATGATACGGCGGGTAAGAGTGGCGACCGCAAAATTAACGTGGTGATTGACCCGCAAAACAGTGTGCTTGAAGGCGATGAGGATGATAACGAAGCGCAAGCGACTCTGACATTGGCAGAGGCGGCGCTCCCCAACTTGTCGTTGACTACCACCAACGTGGGTTTTGATCCTGAGCAGCCCGACACAGGGGAGATG
>CAMPHP010000692.1 GCA_946885925.1 uncultured Litorilinea sp. | reverse complement strand
CTTGTAAAATTAGGTTGTGCTGCAACCAAGAGGTCTGTTTTGCTTTATCCCTCCCGTTGCCAACAAAGGAACTGGTGATTCTCCACGGAGGACATAGCCTCAATAAATGCATCGTTGTCAAAGCCTGGCAGCGCTTGCAGCCGTGGTAACAACTCCCTTTCGCCACTGGCTAGCTGCGGTATGGTGACTTGCCCATGGTTCCCGACCAGAATCCACCAGACATCTTCTTCAAATGGGCCAGTGTCGGTCGTTTTAACGATGACGGACTGTAACTCATCCCAGCCCATAAATCGGGTTGTCCCATCCAGCAACTCACAAGTGATCCCTGTGGCGGAAAGTTCCACGCTTACCGCTTGCTCTCCCTGCTCTGCCATGAACTCATTCCCCGCGCATGGGCCGGAGGTTAAAGCCTCCGGCAAGAAGAAAAGCCCCCACAAGGGGGACCTGCAAACCTGCCCGTCTTACCCCTTCCTCGGAGCCACCCAAAGGGTTCCCGGCTCCGAGGAAGGTTTCTGCTTCACAGAAGATTATTTCCAATCCCCACAAACTTCGCGAACAACCCTACGGCACGATCACGGTTGGCCCTGAATGTTCGACCAAAAGCTCCGCGTGGTCACTGGATATGATCAATGTTCCGCCAGAGAGAGAGCGTAAGGTCATCAGCACATCACCATAGCGTACAGGGATGAACTCTACGGCCTGATCTCCTAAGATCTGCTGAACATCCGTCTCTAGTTGCTCAACCGTCTGGGGAGCATCAGGCCGGGCCACGACAATCACCCGTACGGGTCGCGAGTCGTGGCGGGCAAGGCTTGCCAACCACTGTAAAGCGCGCTTGGACGCGCTAGACCCTGTATAGATTGCGATCAATGGGAAGACAAGACCACCCTCTCGCCCTAGCAACAGCAAGGGCTGCTGGCTTTTTCGTACCAATGCACTGGCCGTCGAGCCGAGTGTACGGCTACGGATCTGCCCCGATCTACCCAGACTTAACAAAGCGGCATCTTGTGCCGCAGTAAGCAATTCAGAAACGATTGGACCCCGCCGAACATGAAAAGTCCAGCGCACAGGTAGCCGAGTCGCTACTTGGCTCATCGACCGTCGGATAGCGACTTCGATAGTGCGGAACTGACGCTCTAGCGCAGCGTTGTCCAATCGACGTACCGCGGCGGTATAGGAACCAACCTCCTGACCAAAGGGAAAGCCGCAAAGATGAACCAGATTGATATCTTCTACAAAAAGCCCTTCTAACTCAATGTCCAACAGCGCAGCAATTTCTGCAGCAGCACGTAACGCGGCGATGCTATCGGGCGAGGCATCCAGCGCTACCACGATCCGCCCATTGCGGCGTTCTAATCCACTTTGATTCACGTACTCACCCCTTTTGACTTCCGATTACTTTGCCTCTTACCGGTTATTTTACCGTTTCTTCTTATTCTCCTCGGTATCCTCTTCATTTTCAAGTTCCAATGCACGGCGTTTGGCAGCCAATTCAGCCAAACGATCAAATACTATCCGGTTCATAGTGCCTTCAGGATAGACACCTTCTTCATTGGCACTTCCGGCTGGCATTCCTGTCAAGATTTCAATTCCCTCATCAATCGTAGCAATGGGATAGATATGGAAGCGTCCTGCCACCACTGCATCTACCACATCATGGCGCAACATCAAATGTTTGATGTTTGATGTTGGAATCATCACACCCTGATCCCCCGTAAGCCCGCGCGCATTGCACAGATCAAAGAAGCCTTCGATCTTCTCATTAACACCACCAATAGCCTGGACTTGTCCTAGCTGGTTGACCGAGCCGGTGACTGCAAAGGATTGCTTGATCGGCACTCCGGAAATGGCGGAGAGCAAGGCATAGAGTTCAGCTGATGAGGCACTATCGCCATCCACACCGCTATAAGATTGCTCAAAGACCAGGCTGGCGTTGAGTATAAGCGGTTGCTCTTGGGCATAGCGTGCGCGCAGATAACTAGAGAGGATGAGCACACCCTTACTATGGAAAGGGCCGCTCATTTCCACCTCGCGCTCAATATTTACCACATCGCCCTTGCCCATATAGACCGTGGCAGTAATGCGGCTGGGACGCCCAAAGGCATAGATGCCCATACTTATAACAGATAGCCCATTGATTGCGCCAACCTTCGCCCCTTGGGTATCGATCAAGATTGTCTCACGCAGCACCTGTTCCAGCATCCGTTCACGAATCCGGTCGGAACGATAGACCTGGGCATCTATCGCCTGTTGTATATGAGCATCCGTCACCACAGCAGCTCCAGCCGAACGTGCCCAGTGGTCGGCCTCCTGCATGAGATCGACGATGGATTGCACACGCGCTGTGACCCGTTCGCGGTCTTCCACCAAGCGCGCAGCATGTTCGATCGTGCGACAGACTGCCGAACGGTCAAAGGGCAAGAGTTCGTTCCGTTTGGCGATGGTTGCGATCAACTGAGCGTACTTGATCGTTGTTTCATCATCACGCACAAATTCATCGTCAAAATCTGCCGCAATCTTGAAGAGATCTAGAAAGTCCGGGTCAGCTTGAGTCAAGAGATAGTAAATTTGGCGCTCACCTAATAGGATAACCTTCACATCAAGCGCAATGGGCTGTGGCTCCAGCGAAACTGTGCTGGTCAAATTCATCATCTGCACAGGCGACTCAATGCGGATCTCACGGAATTGAAGAGCCCGCTTCAAGCCCTCCCAGGCATAGGGGCTAGTGAGCACCTTATCAGCGTCTAAGAGCAGATAACCCCCATTGGCACGATGCAAGGCCCCTGGTTTGATCAGGGTAAAATCAGTAATCAATGCCCCCATCATTGCCATCTGTTCCACACGTCCTACCAAATTGAGATAGGAAGGGTTGGTTTCGAAGACGACCGGCGCACCCTTGGCTGCGCTTGAGTCTACCAACACGTTGACCTTATAGCGGCGGAAGGCACGATCTTGAGCATTAGTCACTGGAGAGAGAGGGAAACCTGGGAGAGTGGGGGGACCTGGGGGAGCAGCTTCGCCAGGCGGAGTTTCACCGTCTCTCAAGAAATCTTCCAGATGTTCACCCACATCTTGCTGTACCGCATGGAGATATTCAAGCACAGCGGGCAACTGTTTATATTTCTCTAGCAGGTCGTCAATGACATCATTGATCACCAGCGTTGACACTTCGCGGTTGAGTTCGCGCAAGTGCGCACGGAATTCACGCTCCCAGCGCGGCACTTGAAG
>CAMPHP010000691.1 GCA_946885925.1 uncultured Litorilinea sp. | reverse complement strand
CCAAACACGCCAAGAGCTTTGTCGCCAACGCGGCGTCCAACTTTTGTTGGTCGACCCTTTGGAAGACCCAGTCAAACAGATGGATCATCTAATCCGGCTCTTGAGTCGAGCCAACCGGCTGATGGCGCAAGGCGACCGCCCGGTTCAAGAAAAGATGCTTTGGCAGCCACGTCTTAGTCAGGCTTGCACCCAAGCCGAAGAACTACGCGCGCGTGTCGCACGCAATCCCGAACAGATGATGGCGAATTTGGCGGAGAGTTGGCGCGATCGAGACCTGGATGCGCCAGCATTACCGCCAGAACCACTGCCGATACCAGCAAACGCAGCCGCAAACCTGCCGCCACTCAAAGTCGGGCAACGCGCCACACATACCAAGTTTGGCGCAGGCGTAATCACCGCGCTCAACGGCAGTGGCACAGAAGCAACCATCACCATTTTGTTCGACGGTGATCAGCCACGCACCTTCTTGGTCGCTTTGGTAGCGGATAAGCTGAGTGTGGAAGGCTAATCCAGCCCCACCAAATGGAATTACAACAACGCGCACCTATTCAGATGCGCGTGTTACCTCTGTCTGTTCCTTATAGCATTATGCGCCGCTACACCCTGCTCGTAACACTACTCGTAACCCTATGCTTAACCAATGCCTGTAGTGCAGCCTAGCTGTCATAGGGTTCGTTGACAAAGCCACCTCCTGCACCATAGGGTGCGCTGACTTCTCCCTGCCCCTCTTGGTGCATTCGCAACAAAAGTGCCGCGGTTAAACGAGTGTTTTCCTCGACTGCCAGTTGTAAATGTATACTCTCACCCGATACATAGAGCACGAAAAAATAGATCAAGCCCATAATCAAAATAAAGAGACCGGCAATGATCCCACCCCCAGCACCCAACAAGGCAGCACTATCCCCCATAGCGCCGCTCAATGTGTCTATCAGGGAGCCTCCTGCGACTACCGCTCCTATTGCCAAGAGGATGCTGACAACTAGGACAATCCATGCGATAACCTTCAACAATGTGCCGAAAAAGCGCAAGACGCCAAATCGCTTTGGAACCGTCATACTCCCCCTCCTAATGAGTCATCTGTAATAAAATAATAGTTGTAATAAGGAAAGCAAGTACCCTGTGGAGTTGGTAAAATGATATGGAAGGCGTAAATCAGGAATCAATAGTCTAGCATTGTACATCATTCCGTTCACGTTGACTAGATGCCAATTTCATTCTCGTGCCGGGTAGAGGCGCGCAATTCCTCCCATCAATCACCTTACCACACAGCCCAAGCTATCAACTCAGTCAAAGATATGAATCGCCTAAGATATAACTCAGACAGAATAACTCAGGCAGAATAACTCAGACAGGGCATCACAAGCGACTAACGTTCCAATCTGTGTTTTTATTCATGCACTTTAGCCTATAGAGAGGGTCTCCATGCGTCGATTTGAAGAGCAAGTCGCCATTGTCACAGGCGCAGCCAATGGGATCGGAGCCGCTACGGCTCGTCGTTTGGGTCAAGAAGGCGCGGCCGTTGTTGCCGCCGACCGCGATTTGCCAGGAGCAGAAGCAACTGCCGCCGCCATTCGCGATGCCGGTGGAAAGGCTATTGCGGTTGAAGTGGATGTAACAATGCGTACCCAAGTGGAAGCCATGTTGGCGGCTGCCATCGCCGCTTATGATCATGTGGATGTGCTTGCCAATATTGCAGGCATCGCCCATGATGAACCCTTTTTGGAGATCACCGACGAGTGGTGGGACAAAACCTTGGCAGTTAACTTAAATGGGGTTTTCTACTGCTCGCAAGTAGTGGCGCGGCATATGGTAGAACGTGGAATTGCAGGACGAATCGTCAGTATGGCTTCTACCAACGGGCTGGTAGGCGAGGAGTCTTTGGCGCATTACAATGCATCCAAATTTGGCGTCGTGGGATTGACCATGACCATGGCGATTGAACTCGCCCCCTATAACATTCGTGTCAACAGCGTCTGCCCAGGGCTAATCGCCACCCGCCTCACACAATCGTCCATTGACAACCCCGAATGGGTCAAGAGCTATCTGCCCAAGATTCCCATGAACCGTTTTGGCAAGCCCGAAGAAGTGGCCTCGGCTGTGGCCTTTCTTGCCTCCACCGATTCAGGCTTTATTACAGGTCATCAACTGGTGATTGATGGGGGCCAGTTGACTTTCTAGACGTGACAAAATCGGAGAGACTCTTGGGGTCTTCGGAGCGCGGGTCTCAAACCTTCCTGGGAGCTTTAGGCTCCCAGGAAGGTTGCGACCTGCACGTAAGGTAGGAATCTCTCTGGGTTGCAGCAGAGCAGAGAGACCCTTCCAGGGTGACAGAGCAACACGTCCGTCATGCCGTAGGCATCTCTCTGCCGAGCGCCCAGAGCAGAGAGACCCTACGGGGTGACAGAACAGGTTGGCCTGTCATGCCGGTCTCCCCTGGAAGGGTAGGCATCTCTCCGGACAAACAGTAGCAGCGTGGTATCCGTAATTGAAAACAGCAGCGCAGATTGCTTCTCTGTGCTGCTGTTTTTTGTCTGTCTGCAAACATTTGTGCTAGAAAGGGAACGTTGAGGCGTATCCAAGCGTTGGTTTGCACGTCTGTATAGGTGAATGGGCGCGCCTGCGCCCTGCCGGGCAGACAGTGAATTTACACTGGAACGGACTATACTGTGATCTATACCGCGATCTACACCGTGATCTACACCGTGATCTACACCGTAATAGATAGTGTGCTGGGTTGCCCATTGTTGCTTCTACAAACATCTCATGAGCAGCATACAACTGGATAACCAGGAGGAACATATTTTGTCGTTTGTTGTATTTGAATCGCCCGGAAGGACGGTAACTCCCCAATGAGAAGATGGGAATATCTGGCCTGGGCAGGAGTATTGGTGATCTGTTTGCTCGTTGGACTGCTATTAGGCCGCTGGATGGCACCTGAACCCGTTGTTGGCGTGGTACGTTTTGAAGGCGCAATTGACTTTGCTGCGGCGGATCAGATGGTTGACCTCCTGGAGCGTGCGCGCCAAGACCCGACGGTTGCGGCAGTCGTGCTAGAGATCTATAGCCCTGGTGGATTGGCGACCAGTAGCGAAAGCGTTTTCTATTCAATGCTAAGGCTGCGCGCCGAAAAACCCCTGGTGGCAGTGATTGACGGGCTAGCTGCCAGTGGAGGTTATTACATGGCGGCCGCTGCCAACCGCATCTATGCTCCAGCTAGCTCCTATGTGGGCAACATTGG
>CAMPHP010000690.1 GCA_946885925.1 uncultured Litorilinea sp. | reverse complement strand
GGTGAGTAGACGAGGGTGAGTAATTGTACCTGCTGCAACCGTGTCTGTTTGTGTGCCTGCTTGATGTAAGAATTTTATGCGCGAACTTGAAAGTTTTCTTGTTATAGGAGCTTGATACTAATGAGTGATACCAAAGAATTGACCTACGACATCGCTGATATTGGATTGGCAGAACGGGGCCGCTTCCGCATGGCATGGGCCGCCAAGGAAATGCCCGTATTGGATCTGCTTGAGGAACGTTTCCGCAAGGAGCAGCCTTTTAAGGGGATTCGTGTCGCCGCTGCCATGCATGTTACCTCGGAGACAGCTAATTTGATGCGCGTGCTGCTTGCGGGTGGGGCTGAGGTTGCTCTTTGCGCCAGCAATCCGTTGAGCACTCAAGATGACATTGCCGCGACATTGGTTGCCCATTACGAAATGCCCGTCTATGCCATCAAGGGCGAGACAAACGCGCAGTATAATGAGCATATGGCGCGAGTATTGGATATTCGCCCGCACATCACAATGGACGATGGCATGGACTTGGTCGCCATGCTCCACACCGAGCGCAACGATTTACTCAACAATGTGGTGGGCGGCACAGAGGAGACCACCACAGGGGTTATCCGCCTGCGTGCCATGGCTGCTCAGGGGATGCTCAAGTTCCCGGTGATCGCTGTCAACGATGCCATGACCAAGCATTTCTTTGACAATCGCTATGGGACTGGTCAAAGCACGATTGACGGTATTATTCGGGCCACCAACGTCCTTTTGGCGGGCAAGAACTTTGTGGTCGGTGGCTACGGCTGGTGTAGCAAGGGCATTGCCATGCGCGCACGCGGTATGGGTGCTAATGTGATTGTGACCGAGATTGACCCGCTGCGCGCATTGGAGGCTGTGATGGACGGCTTCCGCGTGCTGCCCATGCTAGAAGCCGCCAAAGAAGGCCATATCTTCTGTAGCGCAACCGGCGATATTCACGTCATAGACACCAACCATATTGAGGTTATGCGCGATGGGGCGATTCTCTCCAACAGCGGTCACTTTGACGTGGAAATCAACATGAAGGCACTACGAGAGATGGCGACGCGCGTCACACGTGTGCGCGACTTCCTTGACGAGTATACGCTCGAAGATGGACGGCGCATTTATGTTGCTGGCGAAGGGCGCTTGGTCAACTTGGCTGCCGCCGAAGGCCACCCCAGCGCAGTGATGGATATGAGCTTTGCCAACCAGGCACTCGCTGCAGAGTACATCTTGAAGCAAGGTGACAAACTTGAAGGTCAGGTTTATGATGTACCTGTTGAGATCGACAAGCAGATTGCGGCGCTGAAGCTCAAGGCAATGGGCGTCGAAATTGACACGTTGACGCCAGAACAATCCGACTATCTCAATGCTTGGACGCTGGGAACTGGGCACTAAGGTTGTAGGAAAGAATCATTAGGAGGAGAGTAAGATGACAACATTTATGACATCCCCCTCGCTGCTGTTCACCAGCGAGTCGGTGACCGAGGGACACCCGGACAAAATGTGCGACCAGATCAGCGATGCTGTTCTGGATGCGCTTTTTGCCCAAGATCCTATGTCGCGCGTGGCTTGTGAAACAGCAATCAAGACGGGCTTTGTCATGCTGTTAGGTGAAATTACCACCACTGCCTTTGTCAACTTTGACGACCTCGTGCGCCAAGTCATCAGGGAGATTGGCTTTGACGATAGCACGAAAGGCTTTGACGCTAACACCTGTGGGGTGCAGGTGGCTATTGCAGCGCAAAGTCCTGACATTGCGATGGGCGTGGACAAGGCGCTCGAAGCCAAACAAGGGGAGATCGCGGCTGGGGATGATGTCGATCAGCTTGGCGCAGGCGACCAGGGCATGATGTTTGGCTTTGCTTGTGATGAAACACCAACGCTGATGCCCTTGCCTATCTACTTGGCCCACAAGCTCGCCCGCCGCCTGAGCGAAGTACGCAAGCAGGGAATTTTGCCGTGGCTGCGTCCGGACGGTAAGACTCAGGTAACTGTGGAGTATGCCTATGGCAAGCCGCAACGCATCCATACTGTGCTAATCAGCACTCAACATGACCCAGACGTTACCCAAGAGCAGATTCGCGCGGCACTGATCGAGCATGTGATCAACCCCGTCCTGCCAGGTGAATTGGTTGACAAGGATATGCGTATTTTCACCAATCCCACCGGACGCTTTGTGGTGGGTGGGCCGATGGGTGATGCGGGCTTGACCGGGCGTAAGATAATCGTAGATACCTATGGCGGTATGGGCCGGCATGGTGGTGGGGCCTTTAGTGGTAAGGATTGCACCAAGGTGGATCGCAGTGCCGCCTATGCCGCGCGCTGGGTGGCTAAGAATATTGTCGCAGCGGGCCTTGCCACTCGCTGTGAGATCCAACTGGCCTATGCCATCGGTGTGGCGCAGCCATTGAGCATCAACGTAGAGACCTTTGGCACAGGTCAAATTGAGGATCAGAAGATCGCTCAACTCATTAGCGAACATTTTGATCTGCGCCCTGGTGCCATTATTCGTGACCTTGACCTGCGCCGCCCTATCTATCGCCAGACTGCCGCCTATGGGCACTTTGGCCGCGATGATGTGCAATTGCCGTGGGAAGATACCAGCCGTGCACCTGCCTTGCGCGCTGCGGCTGGGCTGCACGAAATGGCCCACGCTTAATTGCTGCCTGTCGAGCGATTGGTATAGAGATTCATCCCATTCCCGCTCACATTCACGCATCGATTGGCTGTCTACCGTAATTTGGAATGGTCTGCGCCGGTTGAGTCGTTCTTGGCTCATACCGGCGCAGTTGTATAATGGCGAGATGGTTTCTTTGAACTTGTTACGAAAAGCACGAATAGTAGTTTTGTTCCTGTTGAGTACAGCGTGTGCGTCGCTGCCGGTTACTCAGGCAACCGTGGGGCAGCCTGTAGAGCAGCCTGTGGAGCAGGTCTATATAGCCGATGTCGGGGACAAGGATGCGCCGCCTTTGGAGGCTGGACAGGCACGCATTCGCGCAACCCAAGTGACAATACCGGCGTATCCTTTAGAGCTTTACCGGACTGCGGCTTTTGACCCTGTCTACCGCTGGCCCTATTTTCGCTTTGACCGTGAACACTTTCAGGTTGAGGCTCCGGCTACCGAACTACGGCGTTTTGAACTGTTGGTTTTGGAGAACGAGTATCTTGAGGTAAGCATCCTGCCAGAGCTAGGCGGGCGTATCTGGCAAGTAACGCATAAACCTACAGGCGACAC
>CAMPHP010000689.1 GCA_946885925.1 uncultured Litorilinea sp. | reverse complement strand
AGCCCATGTAATGGATTGGCAACCTACCAACGCTATTTACTGCTCAACCACAGAGTCGCGGCTATTGCCCAATCCGACTGCCACCAGCGCGTGGTCTTTGGTCGTGCGTGGACAGGCATCCGAGTAGAGGACGGCGCGCCGCTGGATTGGGAAGTGGTGCAGCGTGCATTACATGCGGGGCATACCTTTGCAGCAATAGGTGATCTTCCTATCCATGTTTGGACGGAAAACGGCATCGGACCAGGCGATGGGCTTGACGAGCCGGGGGTGGATAGCATCTGTTGGGAAGTGCCGAGCGGTGCCGAGGTGACGATTTACATAGCCGACCGGCCCGTGGCTTACTTTGCGGCGCAATCAAAAGCAGGAGAGAAGACCAGCCGCCACTCCTATCGCTTGCGCCACAACGGGCCCCACTATCTAGTCGTCAAGCGCGGATTGGCCTGGGCGGTCTCTTCGCCCATTTGGGTAAGCAATCAAGCTGTGAACCCTGCGCCGCTACGTACAGCCCTGACCCAGCATACGGTGGTGCAACGCATGGTTGATGATGTGTGCCGCCAGTTGGATTGGCTCTGTTCGCTTCAAGTTGCGCCAGAGCAGACACCCTATCCCATCAGTTATTATGTGGAATGGCTACAAACATTGCTGCCAGCCGCATGGAGCGAAGCTGACCCTGCCTTTAGCGGCCCTGGCGACCCAGTGGATTGGGCAGTGGCGCGATTGCAAGCCGCCCAAGCGATGCTTACGCCTATCCTGGGTGATCTCTGCCGCACACGCTACCGGAGACCTGAACATAGAGCGGGCAAACTGCGCGTGTTGGTGGCTCCATCGTCCCAATTGCAAACGCCACCCGTGAGTGGCAGCACCTATCGAGGCGTTGTCGATCTGCCTCGCGAGTGGAACGCTGTGCAGTTAACAAGCGCAGAGGGTGTGCCCATTCGTACACATGCCTCCGCCATTCCTGGTGAGCGCGACCCGCTGCATGGCTACCGCAGCCGCGAGCAGATGAAAGAACTCGTGATCTGGTTAACACGGGGGGAGATCCACGAATATGTGTTGCGCGATTGCCAACTAAGCTGTGAGCATGAGGAAGTACGGCTCATTGTCGATCTATGGCCCGCGGCGTTGGGCTATGCGCCCGAACCCAACCTAGCAGCAGCACAGAAATTGAGCACGGCACTGGCTGATCCCACAAACAGCCGTTTCTTTGTCCATCTCCGTATGCCCCGTCGCTTTACCTTGCTCTTTGCGCTAGACGACACACTCTCTGCTACGCTCTCTGGCACGCATCTCGTCTTGGAGGCTGTGCCTCCCACAATAAAAGGAAAAAAAGAAAACGAGAATTCAGAAAACGAGCACACTCTCCATTTCTACCAGGAGGATGCGCTCGTTCATGATCCGTCAGCAGATGTGCTGGTTGTCCAGATTACTTAGCGTTCTCGTCTTTTACTTTGGCATGGCCCCCGCTTACATCCCTGTTCTCTGCTCCACACAATCGCATAGATGCCGGTCAACAAGAAGTCCAGCAACAGATGGGCTGATTGTTCGCCTGCGACGGACCATAGGTCACCGGCTGGCGCGCATCCTTTAACTCAGCAAAACTGATGGCGATTCACTCTCGTAGTTCGTTTGTCATCAGAGCTACCGTCCTTTGCTGAGAGCTTACCCATGACTCTTACGTTATCAATTCATAGCTCGCACATGTCTACAAATACAAAAGTTAGTAGTTGACTTTTTGAAGTAACAGATATACACTTTTACAGAACATAAGTTCTGAATCCGCGCAGGTAGCCTATACCCTGGGAAATCGAGCGCACACCGGAACCATGATAGCAATGGCTGGTTTTGTGGGAAGGAGAAATAAGATGAGAAAGGTAGTTTCAGGGCTGTTCATTTCACTGGACGGCGTCACAGAATCGCCGGACCAATGGCAATTTGACTACTTCAATGACGAGCTGATGGAAACGATGACGAACCATATTGCTGGGGAGGACACCATACTCCTTGGGCGAGTAACCTACCAAGATTGGGCCCCCTTTTGGCCGGCTTCTACCGACGAACCCTATGCAAGCCATATTAACAACACGCCCAAGTACGTTGTCTCAACAACCCTGGACGATGTTGAGTGGGGACAATTTGCCAAGCCAACGCTGATCAAAGGCAACCTCGCCGGAGAAATCAACAGGCTAAAGCAGCAACCTGGAAAGAATATCGGCGTTGCCGGTAGTCCTACACTTGTCGAATCCTTACTACAGGACGACCTCCTTGATGAGCTTATCCTCATGATCCACCCTGTTGTCGTGGGCCAGGGAAAGCGTCTTTTCCACGAGGGGCACGCGCTCAAGAAAATGAATCTTGTCGATTCAAAGACCACCCGCACAGGCATTGCGCTTCTCACCTACCAGCCAGCGCAAAAGGAGTAAAGTACACTGTAAAATAAAGCGCGCGGCATCGACCTTCCTCAAAGTTCGGGAACACTCTGGGTGACTTTGAGGAAGGTGCTTACCTAGTTACCTGGCGTTATCGTCGCGTATAACCCCCGGCAGATAGGCACGTAGCGGCAGGGGTGTCCATGTGTCGCGCGCATAGCGTGCCAGGAAGACGTTATAAACATTCTCTGCTTGGCCTGTACTCACAGTTAAGCCATCACCGAGATCAATCGTGTCACGAAATTCCCCAGCGATAATCACGTTGCTATCGTGATCAATAGCCAGCGCGCTTGGCTCATCATCCTGGGGATTGACCAAATTGCGCAGCTGGCGCAACTCGCCCTGACGTGTATATTTCGCTATGAAGGCGTCATCACTGCCACTGCTGGTGAGCGGCGATTGGCCTGGGCCGGGGTCAAAATCAACCGTCTCTTCAAAGCTGCCGAACAGATAAATATTGCCAAATCCATCTTGGCCAATGCCAGCTATCGAATCCGTGCGTCCACTGCCGATGCCAAATACCCACTCAAAGTTGTGCTGTGGCGTATAGCGGGTCAGAAAAACATCGCGTTCGCCCCGGCTACTGATAACCCCGCCATCACCGGTACGGTCAAAATCGCCGCTCCCTTGAAACTCGCCACCCACATAGTAAGTGCCGTCTGGCTCTGCTAACACGCGCGCATTGCCGTCCCGTCCTGTGCCGCCCAATTGGGTTGACCAGATCCAGTTGCCGACAACCGACAAGATGGTAACGAAGATGTCACTATTGCCATAGCTCTGTAGATCAATCGAAGTCCAGGTGGGATCTAGGTCTGCT
>CAMPHP010000688.1 GCA_946885925.1 uncultured Litorilinea sp. | reverse complement strand
CCTGTGGCGGGAAGTTGGATTTGGCTGCCAGGCGTCTGCCCTTCCACCAGTAGTTCGACAAGGGGGCCGACAGTGACAAAGGTATTGCCTGCACGCATGGCCTCCATCCAATTTTCATAGGTGAATTCGCGCTCGCCCATATGCGTATAGGTGCGGATGCCCCCCAAGAGGGAGCTAGCTGCCATCTTGTCAGATCCGCCGCAGAGGGGGACTTGATAGCCAAGATTGAGATAGCGGTACCAGTCGGCAATGCCATAGGGATTGATTTGGGCGTTGTTGGGGTTGAGTGGGTTAAAGGTCATCAACTCCATTGCGTTGATTAATCCTAAGACCATATCAGCGGCGCGTTCCAACTGGGGATTGGGGGCGTGGGGCATGACAACGAGACCACCTTGCTCGATGCAGCGTTGCGCCCATTCTGCCATCGTTACTTCCAGCGGATCGCCGATGGCGGATTCGGAAGGACCGCCAGTGCAGAGCGGGTGGATCATCTCACCCTTATAACCCAGCAGCGAGATATGACCCAAGACCTGCATGCGGTTCTCCGTGCCCACGCGCACGAGAAATTCACCGTCACCGCCAAAATCGCGGCTGCCAATGGTGCTTTTGCCGTCAAAGTCGGAGACATTGCTATACATCTCGCCCCACTGACTCGCTAGCAAGTTGACCACGTTAACGCCTTCGGCTTTACCTTCGAGGAGCGCAGTCTGGGGGCTGAGGAAGTGAACATGGGTATCTGCCGTGACCCATCCTGCCTCGCGCCAACGGAGCACCTTTTCTAGCTCAAAGGTGAAGCTGTCGCTCTCCGCTGTCACTTCAATCGAGGTACGGATGGGGGCGACTTCGTAGCCGCGGCTGATCTCCACATAGACCGTGCCTAAAGGCAGATCGATCTCGCAAAAGCCATCCACATAGGCATATTGGTTGTGAAGGTTGGCAAACTCGCCATAGTTGTCTTCAAACCAGAAAGGATTGACTTTGCGGTGGCGACCACGCGGAGGAAGGTATTCGCCAGCCGCTCCGTGAAAATGGATACGCACGGTAGCAGGGGTACCACTCCCCTTTTCGACAATATGGATGTTGACCGGGCGATGGGCTGGCGCGATGTGGATAATTCCCTCTTGTTCTCCATCCGCTTGTTCTCGAACCCCTTGCTCCCCCTCGGTAGCGCAAAGATCGTAGGCGACGAGACCATTGGGGGTTGTGAGATACAACTTGGCTTGGGGATGGGCGGCATACTCGACAATGACTGCATCGGTGGCGCGGTCGGGGAATACGACGGGGTTTGCAGTGTTCCATGCTGCCACGTCATAATTGAGCGCTGCCCTGGCAGAGATGACTGAACCGAGGTCAATATCAAGCCCCTCTAGCTCACCAATTCCGTTGAGTTGCACACCTTGCGGGAGAGTGAGACGCAACTTGCGGCGGATACCTGGTCGCAAGGGGTGCTCTTGTAGATTGGTGGTGCTGATGGCATAGACCACAGCGCGCTCGTCATTGGGGTTGAGGACAATGCGCGTAATCGGCTTTTCAGGGTTGGGATTGGGCAAAGCATAGACCCAGAGCTTATCGCGGCTGCGCTCGCGGCCAGATGAGGTGCGAGTTTCGCTGTTGCCATAGGGTACAGTAGGCGTGCGCTGCAAGCTGGTTTCTTCGGTGGCGTTGAGAAAGACCCGTGGTTTGAGGTGGGGCATGGCCGCAAAGGGGCTCGCTCCCCACAAGATGCGGCTTTGTTGGATGGCGAAACGGCGCAAAATGGGTATCTCGGCCTTTTCGCCATCTGCGTATTCAAGCACATAATCGGCCACATGATCGCCCAACTCATTGCCATCCATTGCGTAATCGGCAAAATTGTCTTGATAGTTGCTAATGCGGTCCTCTACAGCATGCACAAAAAGAACATAGGTCGCGTGTAAAGATCCCGTATCAATCGTGATAGGTGTCTGGTCAAGAAGGATCACGTTGGGCTGAGTAGCAGGACCAAAGTGGAAAGGAATTCCCAACAGGCTTGTATCGCCATGAACCTCAACAATGTCGGATGGCGGGCGCAATGCTTCGTCCAGTGTGGTGCGCTCCGCGTTGTAATGGGCAGTCAGGTCTAGGGGTGTGAAATGAGACGAGGCGGGAATCTGCATGACCGGTAGCCTTTCCTTTCGAGTGGATAAAGATGGGTGAGGAGTTGTAAATCATGGTAACATAGGGCAGATTCTATGACAATCAATTTGGGCCAACCAACATGCTGTCTTAGCTGGACTAGAGCAGCCTTTGTATCCAGTGGAGGTGTATTTTGCGTATCGGAGCCGTTTACCCGCAGACCGAGTTTGGCAACGACCCCGGAGCTATCAAGGAGTATGCCCAGGTTGTAGAAGAACTGGGCTATACCCATGTAGTGGCTTACGACCATGTGCTAGGGGCCAACCCCAACCGTCCTGGTGGTTGGAGTGGGTCGTACACCTATGAGACACCCTTTCAAGAACCCTTTGTTCTGTTTAGCTTTATGGCGGCAGTGACCACCAAGTTGGAGTTTGCGACCGGCATTCTTATTTTGCCTCAGCGGCAAACCGCCCTGGTTGCCAAGCAGGCTGCTACACTGGATGTGTTGAGCGTCGGGCGGCTGCGCCTGGGAGTTGGTATCGGCTGGAACGAAGTTGAATATATCGCGCTCAATGAAGACTTTCATACACGCGGCAAACGGCTGGAGGAGCAGATCGAGGTGCTGAACGCCTTGTGGACACAGCCGCTGGTCAACTTTTCTGGCAAGTGGCACACGATCCCCGATGCAGGGATTAACCCGCTGCCAGTACAACGTCCGATCCCCATTTGGTTTGGTGGTCAGGCCCGGGCGATGTTGCGTCGTTGCGCCCGATATGGTGCTGGATGGATGCCCAATTACCGGAGTGCAAAAGAGGCTGCTCCTGCACTGGCTATCCTTGAAGCTGAGTTGGCGGCTTTGGGTCGTGACCGCAATCAATTTGGCTTGGAGCCTCGCGTGGGATATGGCAAAGGTTCGCCAGATGTGTGGCATGAACTGATCGATGAGTGGCAAGAACAGGGTGCGACCCATCTGACGGTCAATACCATGGGCAGCGGCTTTACGCATCCAGACCAACACCTCGCCGCGCTGCGCCACTTTGCCGAGACGATGTTCCCTGTATATGCTTCGTAATTTGACATAAGCTTTTGGCATAAGCTTATCCTGTGAGAGGAGATGGTTGTGGGGGAGAGTTATGATGCAATCGTTGTCGGC
>CAMPHP010000687.1 GCA_946885925.1 uncultured Litorilinea sp. | reverse complement strand
ATTTGCTTGTCAATCGTAGGAAGCAACCTGTTATGGCCTACCCCACCACCATGACTGCGGCCCGGCTCTATGGTCCAAAAGACCTGCGTATCGACCAAGTGCCACATCCAGGTGCGCCTGGCCCCGACCGAGTTCTACTCCGTGTGAATGCTGTTGGAATTTGTGGCAGTGATTTACATACCTATCAGGATGGTCGAATTGGCGACACCCCTATTGAATCTCCATTAATCATCGGCCACGAATTTTCTGGCACGATAGTCGATATTGGCACTGGTGAACTTGTAGATGGCGAATTTAACCCGCTAAAGCTAGGGACGCGCGTCGCTGTAGACCCGGCCCAACCTTGTGGGCGCTGCGAACTATGTGAGCTAGGCCACCCCAATCTTTGCCGCCGCCTTCATTTCTGTGGACTTTACCCTGACGACGGCAGCCTCTCCCAATGGATGCTCGTACCGGCTCATACATGTTTCCCCGTACCCGACAGCATTGATGACGCGGCCGCCGCGCTCCTAGAGCCATTGGGCGTTGCCATCCATGCCACTGACCTTGCAAAATTGCGCGTGGCAGAGAGCGTGGTCATCGTGGGCGCAGGCCCAATCGGGCTCAGCCTGTTGCAAACCGTGCGTGCGGCTGGTGCACAGCCTATCTATGTAGTGGATCAATTTCCGTGGCGGCTTGCAGTAGCCGAGGAACTGGGAGGCATTCCCATCAACTACCGCGACGAAGATCCGGTTACTGCGATTCAACGGGCCACGAATGGACGGGGTGTGGATGTCGCCATTGAAGCGGCCTGGGCAGACCATTCAATCCAATGGTGTGCCGAAATGGCGCGTTTAGGCGGACGCCTAGTGCTTGTGGGGATTCCTGGCAACAACCGCTTGGAAATGAACCATGCTACCGCCCGGCGCAAGGGCTTAACGATCCATATGTCTCGGCGCATGAAGCACGTCTATCCTCGTGCCATTCGCCTGGTTGAAAGTGGAGCTATCAACGTCAACGCTCTCATCAGCCACCGCTTTCCACTGGAGCAAGCGCCCGAAGCGTTTGCGCTTAATGATGCTTATCAAGACCATGTGGTCAAGGTAATCATCGACATTAACCGCTGATTGCAACCAGACAACCATGCAAAGCAATGCCAGGTTCATCGCTTTGCCCCAAACTCCCGATACCAAGATGGAGGCAGCCACGCCGCATGCCCGATCCCTATCCTCAATTACCCAACTTTTTTGTACTGGGAGCGATGCGTACAGGAACGGCCTCTCTCGCTCACTATCTAGATCAACATCCAGCCATTTGTTTTACAGTACCGCGCGACCCCAATTTCTACCGCAAGGATGAACTTTATGAGCGTGGTATTGACTATTACATCCACGCATTTTGCCAGGAAATGAACGGACAGCCTTGTCGTGGTGAAGCCTCGCCAAGTTATTTTGCACATCCCCATGTAGTCGGACCACGGCTACAAGCCCAGTACAAGGATTACCCTCTAAAATTTGTCGTCTTGCTGCGCGATCCAGTCTCCCGCGCATGGTCGCATTATCTTTCTCGCGTCCATCAGGGCTATGAGCCGCGCGATTTCGCCACTGCGCTTGACCAGGAGATAGATAACTCATCAGAATTCTCTGTGAGCTATCTTGCCGAGGGACGCTATGCCCAACTCCTGCAAGAATGGCAAACCTATTACCCACTGGATAATTTCATCTTGTTGTTGAGTGAAGATCTGGCGGCGGCTCCGCTAGCCCAAGTGCAGAGGACTTTTGATTGGCTTGGGGTGGATGCAACAATGCCTGTCAATGTAAGCATGCGCTTAAATCTTGCTGGTTATAGTCGGGGCCACAGGATTGCGAGTTTCTTAAATAATCCACCAGCATGGCTACGAATGATCGGCCAACGCATCTGGCCCGATCCATGGTCCCGCCACCGCATCCGTCGCAGCCTGCGCAATCGCTTTCACAGGCCTTATAGAACCTTGCCACCCCTAGACCCGAACATTACGACACAACTACGTAGTTATTATCGCGAGGACGTTCTATTGTTGAGCAAGATGCTGGGACGGTATCTAAGCCATTGGCTTTCTGATGACAACCCGCTGGATATGCTCACCGCACCGGCCCCGCCTGAATAACCGAGATGAATAAGTGGCATGAGCGAGCTGCATTAACAAGCGAAGAAGTCATCCCAAGGGATGCGCGCAGGCATGTCGTTACAGACGATTTGGATCATCGCTCGTAATAGTGGCAGCCGCTTTCCATCCAGATTGCCTGCATAGATCATTTTCTCGATGGTGGGGCCGATGGCAAGCGCCAATTCTGCCCCTTCGACGGTCTCGGCAGGCATGTACTTCTTCTTGGCATCAGTATAGTAAACGCCCAACCCCAACCAGCGCCCCATACGCCCGTTGCGCCCCCCCATGCTCGTTACATAGAGGTCGCCCGCACCCGCTAGGCCAAGCACAGTCTTGCGCTCACCCCCCATATACTCGACCAGATAGTTCATCTCCGTCAGCCCTTGAGCAAAGATCGCAGCAGAGAGATTGTGCATACCATAGCCATCGGAACCCGTTCCCTCTTTTTCCAATAATCCCCCTACAATGCCGACTGCCAGTGCATAGACATTCTTCATTGCCACGCTGACCTCTACGCCGACAAAATCCGTGTTTGTCCAAACGTGATAATAGGGTGTGCGGATAAGGGCAGCTATCTGATCGAGCAATGGCTGATCACTGCCCGTAATTACGACACTCGTATGGCGGCGCACAGCCAATTCACCCGCAATCGAAGGCCCCCCGATTGCGGCGATTTGTATGCTTGATTGCGTTGCGGCTGGCAGCCCGCTACGCAGCAAATCGGGCAAGAGGTGCAGGCGTTGACCATCCCCCTCTAACCCTTTTGTCAACATGAGCAGTGGCACTCCCGATGGCAAGAGCGGGCCTAACATGTAGGACGCCCAATCTACTCCCAGCGAGTTGACACCCACTACGACCAGATCCGCACCGTCTAGCGCTTCACCCAAGCGGTCATAGCTATAGGGCATTACAGCCGCTGGCAGTTTCACCCGCAGGCGCGGATGGACGCCGCTTTCATGTAGTTCCTCAATGATTTCATCATCCAGATGAGTACCCACCAATCGCACAGCATGGCCGTTATCAGCCAGTGGCGTGCTAAAGGCGCTGCCCATCAGTCCAGCACCCAGGATCACAACATTCGCCATGAAGAAGCCTTTTCGTACGCTTAAACCGCGCGCTCAGCCAAAGAGA
>CAMPHP010000686.1 GCA_946885925.1 uncultured Litorilinea sp. | reverse complement strand
GTATATAAATGCTCCTTGGAGTTGGGCCAAATTCGTTGACATGCTCAAACATATCTGGATCCCGCTGATAATCCTGGCAGTCGGTAGTACGGCAGGCGGCGTACGCATTACGCGCGCAAACTTGCTGGACGAGCTTAACAAACCCTATGTAGAAACAGCGCGTGCAAAAGGTGTGGAAGAAACGAAACTGGTCTGGAAATATCCCACTCGGGTTGCGCTCAATCCATTCTTTAGCACGGTTGGCTGGTCGCTGGCAGACCTAATTTCGGGAGCAACGATTGTATCCATTGTGTTGAGCCTACAGACCACCGGCCCCATGCTTTTCACGGCACTTACGACCCAGGATATGTACTTGGCAGGCAGCTTTATCCTGTTGTTGAGTACACTCACGGTGATTGGCACCCTGCTGTCTGATCTGCTGTTGGCATGGATTGATCCCCGTATCCGGCTCGAATAGAGATCCGGCTCGAACAGAGGAAAGAAGTCATATGACAACCTATGAGAGAGTAACCGCCGTCCCGGAGCCTATTGACAAAGTGGAATCGGACGAGTTGGCCGGGAGTCAAGACGAAAAAGTCTACGTCGCCTCCGCCTGGAAGCTGATGTGGTGGCGTTATCGCCGGCACAAGGTGGCGCTTATCAGTACAGCGATCGTGCTGCTCCTCTATCTTGTGGCACTTGTTTGCGAATTTGTGGCTCCTTATAACCCAGGGAGTTCGTTTAGCAAATACAAGTTCCACCCTCCTACACAGATTCATATTGTTGATGCCGAGGGGAATTGGCGGATGCCCTTCGTCTATCAGAGTGTGCGTGAACTTGATCGAGAAACACTGCGTAATACCTATACCGAGGAGACTAGCGTCCGCTATCCAGTTCGGTTCTTTGTGCGTGGGGAAGAATACAAGCTTTGGGGTCTTATCCCAATGAATCGAAAGCTCTTCGGTGTGGAGGTTGCCCAAGAGGAGCAGGGGGTCTTCCTGATGGGTACAGACCGTTTGGGCAGAGATATGTTCTCCCGTGTCATCTATGGGGCGCGCATCTCCCTATCCGTCGGACTGATTGGGGTCTTGGTAAGTCTAGTACTCGGTATTCTGCTAGGCGGCATTTCGGGTTACTACGGCGGCACGATAGATAACATCATCCAGCGCGTGATTGAGTTTCTACGCTCGATCCCTAGCATTCCGCTCTGGATGGGCCTAAGCGCGGCACTGCCCACCACCTGGTCGGTTCTACAGGTTTACTTTGGCATCACCCTGATCCTCTCCTTACTCGGCTGGACTGGCATGGCGCGCGTGGTACGAGGCCGCTTCCTTCAATTGCGCGAGGAAGACTTTATTACTGCCGCCAAGCTGTCGGGTGCAAGTGAGATGCGGCTGATTCTACGCCATATGCTGCCCTCTTTCCTGAGCCATATTATCGCCGCGCTGACGCTCTCGATACCGGGGATGATCATGGCCGAGACTTCCGTGAGCTTTCTAGGACTAGGACTGCGGGAACCCGTTATTAGTTGGGGCGTGCTGTTGCAGGAGTCTCAGAATGTGGGTGCAGTGGCCGTTTCACCCTGGATTATGGTTGCCCCCGCCGCGATGGTAGTGCTTTCTGTGTTGGCGTTTAACTTTATGGGAGATGGCTTGCGGGATGCGGCAGACCCGTATGCCCACTAGATTTATGCTTCTCAGATACTCGACAAGTATATATTGGACGAGTCAGCACTGTATAAGCCAGACAACAACTAGCAAGGAGTGTAGCAATGATTATTAAGGGCAGTGAAATCCCAGAGGTCAATTATCGAAAGGGATACGATATTGGGAACGCTCAGAAGCAGATCGGTCACTTTGCCGTGCGCGTAACGACTCCCAACAATCCATTTGACCCCGAAAAACATGATGGACAGCGTTTCTGGTACATCCTAGAGGGGGAAGCCACAGTAACGATTGACGGCGAGACAACAAATGTAGGACCAGGTGATCTGGTCTTGGTGGCACCGTGGACAGATCATAGCCTGCGTACTAACGGCCAGGTGCGCTGGATCTGTTTGGGATAGGCCCCCTTGATCTTGTGTAGGTAACTCTGTGCAGGTAACTCTGTGCAGGTAACCCTGTGTAGGTATTAATTGAGGGGTGTGCATAGAGGTTGACATAGCCGGCGAAAGCGATTTTCCTTGAAAGAACGACCAAACAAGGAGAATCCAAATGGACAAACCGACTCTGACCGACTATGTCAACGTGATCTGTACCCTCTTTAACGAATTTGTGCAAATGGAGCCAGCATACGAAAGCAAGCTCTACACTTATAGTCAGCGCATGATGGTGGTCTTCTTCGTTTTGATGCAGTATCGGCGCATCTTTCACTTTAAGACCCAACAACGTTGGCTCGAACAGCACCCAGAGATGGTGAAGTTGCTGAAGTGGTCAAGCATCCCGCATCGAACCACGCTGGCACGACGTTATCGAAACCTGTATACGACCTTACAAGCCTTTATCCAGTTCATCGGCGAGGATGCAGCGAGTCTGGACATCGGTCTGCGCCAACAACATCTCGTTGAAGACAAGAGTCTGTTCAAGGCTCAAGGGCCGGTTTGGCATCAAAGTGACCGACAGGCACAACACATTCCAGAAAGACTCCGCCATTTGGACAGCGATGCGAGTTGGAGCAAGAGCGGCTATCATGGTTGGGTCTATGGCTATGGTTTACACCTCACCTGTAACCAGCAAGCCTTTCCCGCACTTGTGCAAGTGGAGACTGCCTCTGTGGCAGAGACAACCGTGCTTGACCAGAAAGCAGCCATTGTGCTTGACATCTTACAACCCACCACGCTCGCCGCAGATAACAATTATGCCCAAGCGTCACGCATCCGCCGCTGGGCCCAGCGAGGCGTCGTTTTACTCTCCCCTGCCGCTCGCTGGCAGAAGGGGCGTTATGCCCACGCTTATCATCGCTATCTCAAGCGACCTGCCAACATTCGCTGTTTGCGAAAACGCCGCACCACCATCGAACCACTCTTTGACTTGATTGCCAAAGTCCTGGGGACCACCGCTAAGCAAAAACAACTCCCGATTCAGCGCTTACATAATGTCCGTACCTGTTTAGCTTTGGCGACATTTTCCGTACAGATTGCTATGATTGTTAATAGTCTTTGGGGGCTACCCTTACGTAACATCTCTATCATGTCCGCTGCTCTTACGTAAGCTATGCACACCCCTCATTTATATACCGAAATTCTTTTGATTGTCTTGGCTACACAATAACAGAGTAGCAA
>CAMPHP010000685.1 GCA_946885925.1 uncultured Litorilinea sp. | reverse complement strand
ATCCAGGACCAACTACCCTGGGATCAAGTCAATGATGAGAATTTGAGCCTTTTTAAGGCCATCGGCGTTGATTATTTGACGATCAACCCTGCTCCTGATCTACGTGATGGTGCTGACCGCACCGACTACTGGATTGCCATGCGGAAATTGGCCGAGTCCCACGGTCTGAAACTCCAGAATACCGCTTGCCCTGGTTGGGATGAGCTTACGCTGGCGCTGCCTGACCGTGAGCAAAAGATTGAAGCCTGGTGCACGCTGTTACGCAACCTGGGTGCGGCAGGCATCCCAACCCTGGGATACAACTTCAAGCCCGTGGGAAATTTTCGCACTCCTGCGACAATCGGGCGCGGCGGCGCACACTACAGCACCTTCAACTACGACGAGTTTATGCAAGACTCGCCTTATTACCCGGAGAAGGCTATCCAGGAAGAGCAACTGTGGGAAAACTTAGAATATTTTCTCCATCGTGTGATTCCGGTGGCGGAGGAGGCTGGTGTGCGTATGGCTCTGCACCCCGATGACCCGCCAATCCCTGAAGTAATGGGCGGTGCCGCGCGCATTGTCTCCTCGCTGGAACAATACAAGCGCATCTTCAACCTTGTTCCCTCTGAATCCAACGCCATGCTCTTCTGCCAGGGCTGCGTGACGGAGATGGGCGTCAATGTCGAGCAAGCCATCCGCGACATTGGTGCGCTGGGCAAAATCGTCTATGTCCACTTTCGCAATGTGCGTGGCACGCCGCGTAATTTTCAAGAGGTCTTCATTGATGAGGGCGACGTGGATATGGTCAAGATGATGGAGACCTATCGCGATGTGGGGTTCAACGGCCCTTTTATGATGGACCACACGCCGGAATTTCCAAATGGGCAGACCTTCTGGGCGGGCCATGCCTTTGCCGTGGGCTATATGCGCGCCTTGATTCAGGCTGTCTACAGGTAAGGCATGCGCTACCAGGGACGGCGCTCTTGTACAGGCGTGGGCTGCTCCAATCCATCTACCGGGATGTGCCGTCCGTTGATCCAGTTGGCGCGTGACGAGGCGAGAAAGACGATCACATCAGCCACCTCCTCCGGTTTGCCCAGCCGTCCCATCGGGAAGCCATCACGCACATAGGCATCAAATGATTGAGGGTTCTTCTGGCGGAAACGATCCCAAGAGCCATCTTCCCAAATGATCGAACCAGGCGAAACGGTGTTGACGCGGATATTGTCATGTACCAGTTCCAGCGCCAGCCGTTCGGTCAAAAAGATCGCTGCTGCCTTGGATGCGCCATACTGGGCGGTTCCGACGAGTTGGGCTTGCCATCCAGAGATAGAGGCGACGTTGACAATCGCCCCACCCCCACGCTGGCGCAGGTGGGGAACTGCCAGCCTCGTCATCCGCACGATCTGAAAGACATTCAATTCAAAGGTACGGTTCCAATCCTCATCTGTCGCCTCAAGCAGCGCGCCACCCGTTGCACCACCCACATTGTTGACAAGAATATCAATACCCCCTAATTCAGCGACGCTCTGCTCTACAACCTTTTCTGCCTCTGCCGCCTGGGTCACATCGGCCTGAATTGCAGCGACCCGAACACCCTTCTGGCGCAACTCCTCCTCCGCTGACTTTAATGAGGCGGCGTCGCGGCCACAAATTGCGATATGGCAGCCTTCGTCAGCAAACAGTCGCGCCGTACGCAGTCCGATACCCCGGCTGCCGCCGGTGATCAGGGCAACTTTCTCCTTTAGGTGGAGATCCATTATAACAAGCCTCTCTAGTAGAATCTTGCAAAAGGATGGTAAGAGGAATCACAAGTACAGCACCACCTCGTCGCCTTCCTGTACCACTTGATAGGTGCGTACACGCATGCGTGGGTCATAGAGCGCTTGCCCGCTGCGAATATCAAACTCCCATTGATGCCACGGGCATTTGAGCACCTCATCTTCCCGTTCGTGGCTTACCTGACCCACGTCCGTGGAGGTGATCAGCGGGCGCAAGCGACCATGACACAGTGGGCCGGCGCGGTGGGGACAACGGTTGAGCAGGGCGTAATAGGCCCCGTTGATGTTGAAGATGCCAATCTCAAGGCCGTTCACCGTCACAACCTGGCGCGTGCTGGGAGGAAGGTCAGCGGCGTGTGCTACGACGTGGCGATCTTTCATCTTCTACTCCTGTTGGCTAGGCGGATTGGTATTTTCGCAAAGCCTCTATGACATAATGCCTTGATTCGAAACAAAAAGGGGCAGCGAGCCAAAGTATCTTGCTCATGCCCAAGACACTTATCACCCTTGATGGGCGCGAAGAACACCTGGGCTTTTCCGTTGCCATGAGTGGCGATAGCTCCACAATCACTGGCGGAGCGAGAAATGCACACCCTAACAGGGATATGACCCAATCGGTGCGGTATATGCGTATGGGCCTATGGTCTAAGTTTTTCTGCCACGGATTACCAGCTGGTGTGTAACCATATACACCACTTTAGCTCAGCAGGTGACATCTTTTCCTTCAGAGCCAAAGATCGCCAGCCGTTCTTCCTTACTGGTGATGTGGGCACTCTGCGGGCGATAGTGAAACTGCACTGCCCGTCGTCGATGCGGCGATTGATTGGTTGGCGTGCCATGATGCATCAGGCTGTGAAAAAGCAAGCAGCCCCCTGGTTTTAAGGGTACTGCTACAGCTTGCTGATTATTGATATCCGTGTCGCAAATCTGCCAATCCCGCCGCTTGAAGTGAACAACCGGCCCTTGGCGGTGCGAACCAGGATTCACAATCATACAACCATTTTCCGTGGTTGCCTCGTCCAGCGCGATCCAGACACCTACCACGGGTGTCTCTAGGGGCAGGTCAAAATAGGCATGATCTTGGTGCCAGGGCTTCTCCCGCCCGATGTGGGGTGGCTTGAGCAATGCCATGTCTTGAAAGAGCACGGGCGGTTCACCCATGATGCGAGAGAGCACCTCAGCCAACTGTGCATGGTGGGCAAGCGCGTGCAGCCGGGCGTCATGATCGACAAACCACATGAACTTGCGTACATAGTCCTGGCGTGCTTCTGCCGGCATGCTTTCTACCTCAACGCCTTTCGCTGCATGTTCATACATGACCCCGGTAAAGTCTGGGTTCGCACCGGAGAGTAGATAGAGCAGCCCATCGAGCGCACCCTGCACCTCTTGTGCGTTAAAGGCGTTATTGACAGCGAGATAGCCCTGTTGGTGAAAGAGCGCAATCTCACCCTCACCAATCTTATCAAAGCCCTCTATCCCCTGAGCAATGGTGTCATAG
>CAMPHP010000684.1 GCA_946885925.1 uncultured Litorilinea sp. | reverse complement strand
AAGTTGCTCCTTTGCACTGTTTGTGAAAGCTTTACACGATCTAACTTCTGGTTAGATAACTTCTGGTTAGCGCCAATAGCGTTCTGCCCACTCGCCGCCAGTCCAGGATTGCATCTTTTCTGGCGTAATCGTAATCAGCACGCGTGGACGATCCAGCGTCTTGGATGCATAACTCGGCCCATCCGGCCCCATATAACGAAGCGCCATATCCGTGACCAAATCACGCAGCCAAGGGTCTGCCTCTGGCGCAATTGGCCCGGCGGTGATAACGGCTTGACCTTCGACAAGCACCCGTGTATGTTCCAGATGTACATCATCGGCCATATGCAGTGCCACCGCAGGGTTTGCACGGATATGCTCCACATAGGCAGATCGCTCGCGTCCCACCACATAAAAGCAATTCTTGGCTGCATCATAGGCATACCAGACTGGAGCCACATAGGGCCGCCCAGCGGGTGTCACCGTGGCTAGACGTGCGTTCCACGGCTGGCGCAGAAACTCATCCAGCTCAGCAGATGTTAACTTGCCCGTCTTTTGTGGGGGTGTGTAATTCATTGGTGCGGTCAGCATAATGTTTTTCTACTGCTTCTAGAAACTGCTGCTAGCAGTTACCCTCACAGTGCTATGACCAGTGTGGCGGCAGAATCGGTACATCCCAGCCATAGCGATTCGCCAGCCAGGTCGCCTGTTGTACCCCATCCTTGTAACCGGAATGGGCCGAAACATATTGGGTTACGGGCTTGGAAAAGGCATTGACGAGTGGGGCCATCACCGCTGGCGAGAATTGATCGCGCTCATTGCCTGTGACGATTACGGTGTCGGCTTTTACCTTGGGTGCAAAGTGCACCGGGTTGAAATAGCTGACTGTCTTCCACATGGCGGCGGCGCGGTCGGGATAGGCGCGGGCGTAGTCGTTATACTCTTCCAGCGGGTAGGCATTGGTACGCGGTGCGATCTGATCAGCACCATAGAAGAGATTGGGCGAAGTATAAAGCGCATCCACTTCAGGTCGTAATGCCGCGGTAAACAAGGCCAATTCATCGCCCACAACAGCAATCTTACTTTTATCTACCTCAGGCCGTTCCAACAGAAAATCAATCACGCGGCAGCAATCTGCCACAATGCCGCGATAGACATACTTCTCCGCATCATCAATATCTGTGGTCAACAATCCAGGATAGGAGGCAGCAAAAGGCTTGTCTGCCAAGCGCCGTCCGCGATGGCGCAGCGCCACGGTCACATAGCGTTGGCGTTCCTCATAGGAACCGATATGAACCACGCTGCCATAGCCGCCCGTATGCACAATGGCAGGGAAAGGGCCATCGCCTTTGGGAATACTAAAAAAGGCATAGATCCGGTAAGGGCCGGTGCTCGTGAGATAGAGGTCATAAACCGTAGACAACTCGCCGCTCCGCAGCGGGTTAACGGTCACTTCTGGCGCGGGGGGCAATGCGGCCAATTCAGCCATCGTGCTTGCCCAGTAAGCGTCAAAATCCGCCGGGGCGGACGCATCCAAATTCGTCATGGGTCTGCTCCCATTTCATGACAATAGCGATGAGTCGCAAGTAAGTTAATCGAGTAAGTTGAGTAGTAATCAGCTTCAATTGTGGGGAGGAAGATTAGGCCGCGACTGGCTGCGGCTGCAAGATCCCATCCATGAATTGGTTGATGATGGCCCCATGCTCATAACCATTCGAATCGTGCGCGTGCTCTGCATAGGTATAAAGCTTCTTGTTTGGAGTGCCAATCCTCTCAAAGACCGCATAGCCAGTCTCCGGCGGGCAGACATCATCATTCAATCCGATGTTGACAATGATTGGGCATTGAATGCGGTCTACAAAGTTGTGGCAATCAAAGTAGGCCAACGTGTCTACTACCTGCTGGCGTGATTCCGGGTGCAAATGCAGGTACTCGTTGATCTCCTCATAGGGATAGGAATGGGTCAACTCAATGGCGTCAATCATGCCAGCGAGGTAGGGCGCTTGGGCAGAAGCTGCGGCAATTTCCGGACGCATGGAAGCCGCCAGCAATGTCAACGCACCACCCTGACTGCCCCCCTGCACACCAATGCGCGCATTATCCACTTCCGGTCGTTCTAACAGGAAATCAATCACCCGCCACGCATCCACATAAAAGCCACGATAGCTATAGGTGTTGCGATCTGTGATGTTATGGGTCAATAAGCCTGGATAACCGGGATTAAACTGCTGGTTGCTGCGCAGTTTGCCGCGCGGAGCCACACCAAAGGTCGCATACCCTCGTAGCGCGTATGGCTTGGGCAAAGCGGGTTCGCTAATATAGCCAGGGTAAAAGACCATGGCAGGCAGCGGCTCTTTGCGCGCACGCGGCAAACAATACCACCCTGCCACGCGTACATTGTCCAAGCTATCGTAATGGACTTCAAAGACCTCTACATCTGGTGTTGAACGCAGAGGCACGGGGGTCACTTCTGCATTGAGAGGAATTTGCGCGGCTTGGGCCAAGACATCTTCCCAAAATGCGTCAAAATCGGGTGGTTTTACCACCGCCGTGCCATAGTCGGCAGCATTGCGTGCACTCATGGCGAACTCTGACTCCTCACTAGATTTGTGGACTGAATTTATAGCTAAATTTTGTAAAGCCAAGGGGATAGATTGGGTTGGGTGTTGATTGAGTAACTCAAGTTTAGGTTGCCACCTTCAAGAGCTCCACCACGAGGCTGGCAACTCAGATCAAACAACTCAGGTTAAGTAGCATCGGCTAAACCGTGGATGGCTGCTGTACCGATTGTAGCAAGGCAACCAAATGCTTGAGGACGATTTTTTCTTCGCCGGGCTGCAAGGTATAGGGATTCAGATAGATTGTGGTCTCGCTGCTTGGAACTACAGCAATCGAGGGATCGCCATCGAGCAGGCGCTGCACAACCTCATCACCAGTCATACCAAGCCGCGCCACATCCAGCGTTACCTTGGCACGCGGCACAGGCTGACCTGCGCCATTGGGGAAGGATCGCTCGGCCTGCACACCCGGAATATCATTCAATGCACTACACCACTCGGCAACCCAACGCTCATGCTGCGCGGCGCGTGCCTCGTGATCTAAGCCTAGATACCATTTCACCGCGGCATACAGCCCCACCATCTCCTCTTTGCCGATCTTCATGGGGCGACCAATCCCTTGATGGGGACTGCCATGTACGGCACATGCCTCGATCAATTCCTTGCGTCCCAAAATCAAGCCTGACGCTTGGGGTCCGTGTAGATCCTTCCCGCCGGAAAAGACGACAAGATCAGCGC
>CAMPHP010000683.1 GCA_946885925.1 uncultured Litorilinea sp. | reverse complement strand
GTCGTGTTCAATGCTTTGAGTGGATTGGCAGCGACTTGCTTGTGATTGGGTCTGCACTCTATCTGTTTCGCCAAGCAAGCGAAACTGCGCTTGCCACGGGTATGCCACTGCTTGAGCCGCTCACTTCCTTCGTGCAGAGCCGTCTCGGTATGCTGCTTCTGAGCCGTGTGGCGCTGCTTGCTGCGCTGAACTTTGCTGTTACTGTGCAATTTAATCCCGTGCAATTTGCGCCTGCTCACCGTGTTAGTGGGACGGCCCCACGCTGGTGGCTTGCATTGGCGATCAGTGCCGCGGTGCTTTTGACCTATACATTACAGAGTCATACAGCCGCCATCTCGGGGCCAGCGTTTCTGGTGGACTACCTGCATTTGGTGGCGATGGCTACCTGGTTAGGGGAACTACTGCTCCTCCTCTCCCTTGTAGTGCGCCCGATGGCAGAGACAACGTTACCGTGGCCTGCACTTGTGAGTCGCTTTTCCGCAATGGCGCTGATCATTGTCGCACTATTAAGTATCAGTGGTCTCTATCTGGCCTATATCCATGTCCGCACGTTGGAAGCATTGACCGAGACGCTCTATGGGCGCTTGCTCAGTGGCAAAAGTCTGCTTTTCTTGGTGATGCTAGGCGTAGCCGCGGTGAACTTGTTTGTGGTCGTGCCGCGGCTACGCCAAGGGGTACGCAGTGCAGCGAGCTTGCTACACAATACGGTCCGCATTGAGCTAGTAATAGGTGTGATGCTCTTGGCTGTGGTGGGTGCGCTGACTGCAACGTCACCTGCGTTTGAGACCCTAGAAGCCCAACACCGGCAAGGCTTTCTCTTGCAAGTGGAGCAGGATCAAGTTCAGTTGACCGTGCGCATTGCTCCGGCAGCACCTGGCGATAATGAGTTCGCCGTGGACCTGGTGGATCAACGTGAGCAGGCTGAATCAGTGCCTGCGCAGGTCTTGCTGCGCTTTAGCCATCAAACACATGAGATGGGTGTACAGGAGATCGAACTTGACGCTGTAGATGCAATTCGCTATACCACGCGCGGGAGTTATCTTGTAATGAGCGGGCCTTGGCAGGGTGAGGTGATTGTGCGCCGTGCGGGCTTTGATGATGTGCGTAGCACCTTTGAATTTGTCATGCCTGCACCCGCGCCTGGGTGAGCTAGCTGGTCACATCGGGTACGCACATGAGGGAACTCACGCAGAGACGCGGGGGCGTGGAGGGGAGAGCTTCCAAGATTCTTGGTTGGTGCGCCACGGACGGGGTGATATAATCGTGTATATCTTCACCATTGCTCCATCAAATTCTGCTGCTCCATCAAATTCTGTCTAAACTTTTGTCTGTATAGTGTAGTTGCATAGACACTTTATTCATCTAACACCTTTACGCCAGCTGCTCCAGAGGAGTCCCAACATGGCTGAATTAACGAAAATTGTCCTGTCGGAACGGGACATGCCAACACATTGGTACAACATCAGCGCCGACCTGCCAGCAGCAGGGGTGGAATTGCCGCCCCCCTTACATCCTGGTACGAAGCAGCCCATTGGCCCTGCTGACCTTGCGCCCCTCTTCCCTATGTCGTTGATTGCCCAAGAGGTCAGCACCGAACGCTATATTGAAATTCCTGATGAAGTGCAAGATATTTACAAGCTTTGGCGACCGACACCGCTCTATCGAGCGCACCGCTGGGAAAAGGCGTTGGATACACCGGCGCGCATCTATTACAAGTATGAAGGGGTCAGCCCCTCCGGCAGCCATAAGACAAATACAGCAGTGCCCCAAGCTTATTACAACAAGCAAGAAGGCATCACGCGCATTGCCACAGAGACAGGCGCAGGGCAGTGGGGCAGCGCCTTGAGTTTTGCTTGCCAGATCTTTGGTATTGAGTGCAAGGTCTACATGGTGAAGATCAGCTATGAGCAGAAGCCCTATCGCAAGCTGATGATGCAGACATGGGGGGCAACGGTTGTGCCCAGCCCCAGCAATCAGACCAATGCAGGTCGAACGATTTTGGCGGCGAATCCCGATAGTACGGGCAGTTTGGGGATTGCCATCTCCGAAGCGGTGGAAGAAGCTGCCACACGTGAGGATACCAAATATGCCTTGGGCAGCGTATTGAACCATGTGCTGCTCCACCAGACTGTAATTGGTCAAGAGGTGGTCAAGCAGATGGAACTGATAGGGGCAGATTGGCCGGATGTGGTCATTGGCTGCACCGGTGGTGGTAGCAATTTTGGCGGCTTTGCCTTCCCCTTCCTGCGCGAGAACATGGTCAACGGCAAACAGGCGCGCATTGTCGCTGTTGAACCAGCGGCTGCACCGAGCCTCACCCGTGGTGTCTATGCCTATGATTTTGGTGACACCGCAGCCATGACGCCGTTGCTCAAGATGCACACGTTGGGGCATGATTTTATGCCAGCACCCATCCACGCCGGTGGCTTGCGCTATCATGGGATGAGTGCCCAGATCAGCGCCATTAAAGAGGCCGGGCTGATTGAAGCCGTTAACGTCAAGCAGCGCTCCATTTTTGATGCAGCCGTGCATTTTAGCCGAGCCGAGGGCATCATCCCCGCGCCAGAACCCTCTCACGCCATCTATCAGGCTATGCAAGAGGCGTTGGCCTGCAAAGAGAGCGGCGAGGCCAAGACGATTGTCTTTAACCTCTGTGGACATGGGCATTTTGACATGGCATCGTATGATGCGTATTTGTCAGGAAAGATGAGCGACTATGAGTTCTCTGATGCCGAGATCCAGGAGAGCCTTGCACATCTGCCGCAAGTGGCGTAAGCGCGCCGCCGGGGAATCAATCCCTACACCATAGATGATACCAGCCACCCAGGAGCATAAGCTTCCGGGTGGTCTATTTTTTGTCAGCGTTGGATCAGCAGGCGAATGAGGTAGAGTACACCAAGCGCAACGATGTCTAGCACAATCACAAAGAGTAGGGCACTGGAGAGGTTTTGGAGCGTGGGTGTAAACCACTGCATTACCGCAGTTGCTCCTTGCACCGGCATTCCCAGCAGAATATAGAATACAATAGCAAGTGCGCCGTAGAAGAGAACAGGCTTAACCGGTTCGCGGTCGCTGGCGCTGGGCATCATGGCGTTGGCAATGGTAAAGAGCAAGTAGGCCCAAAGCAGCCCACTGGGACGGTCGAGTTCCTGGCGAAAGGTCGTTGTCGCGGTTCTCCAATCACCTTGCGACAAGAGCTGCGAAAGCAACTGGGCATCAAAGATGATATTGCCGATGATGGTTACGAGGACAATCCCCACTAAGAGCGGCGCTACAC
>CAMPHP010000682.1 GCA_946885925.1 uncultured Litorilinea sp. | reverse complement strand
TTAGCCAGAATTTGGCGCGGAATCAAGGCGATTAACGGCAATGAGTGTCAAGTTTAGGCCACACAATTTGGTCAGGATGCCGTGGAGTTCCACCTGGTCGCGTAGAAAGCCCTTGAGTGTGGTGCTGCCGCCCGGTTCATTTTGAATGACCAATGGCTCAAAAAAATCCGCCCATTGTTCGCCTAGTTGCTCCTTAATCTCGATTTGATAGAGGATGGATGTGCTCACGATGACCTTCCGTTTGTCGACAGCTAAGCCTGTCGCCGCTTTACGACCATCCGCAGTTCTCCCTTGGGGCGGAGGGTGAAGAGTTGCTCGGCACGCACAGTTTGACCTGGCGCAAGCGTTAATTGGACGTGTTGCAGCATCGTCATCAAGATCAGGCGCGCTTCCATCATGGCAAAGCTGGTGCCGATACAGATGCGCGGCCCGCCACCAAAGGGCAGATAGGCATAGCGCGGCAGTTTAGCCTCGTTTTCAGGGCTAAAGCGATCAGGGTCAAAGCGCTCTGGGTTCGGGTAAAATGTGGGATCGTGATGCATCACATAGGTAGCAATAGTAATTGTGCTGCCCTTGGCAATTGGATAGCCGCCTAATTCGATGTCATGGATTGGCTGGCGCGTAACACCTCCAGCCGGTGGATAGAGGCGCATCGCCTCCTTGACCACCCACTCGCTGTAAGGCAACCGGGTGAGATCGCGCACAGTGAGGCTCTTGCCGCCAAAGGGAGCAAGCTCGTTCAGAAGCCGTTCGGCAACCGCCGGATGCTCCCCCACAAGATAGAATGACCAGGACAAAGCATTGGCCGTTGTCTCGTGACCAGCAATAAAGAGCGTGATGACCTCGTCGCGCAGCTGCGTCTCGCTCATCGGTTGCCCATCTTCGTCGCGCGCGGCCAGCAGCATAGAGAGCAGATCACCCGTATCTCCGGTTTGGCGGTGGGCTGCAATGCTCTCTTCGACAATTTGAAAGAGTTCTTGGATCGCCTTTGTTTCACGCTGTGCCCTTGCCATAAAGATGCGGTTCCAGATCGGGTCATAATTGTTGATGCGGTCGTTAGCGCCAGAGAGAACCACATGGACTAGTTCGCCAATATGGTCAGCTTGGGCACGCACATCTACATCGAACAGCGTCTTGTTGACCACTCCCAACGTCAATTTGCTCATCTCTGCGGCAATGTTACGGGTTTCGCCATCTTGCCATCTGGTGAGCATCTCCTGTGTCTGTTGCACCATGGTTGTGCCATAGGCTTCAATGCGTCCATGATGAAAGGCAGGTTGTGCAAGTTTGCGTTGGCGTCGCCAAGAGTCTCCTTCATTGGTGAAAAGCCCGTTGCCCGCAAAGCGACTCACGGCATGTTTTGCCAGATCCGCCTTGTGGAACTCTACTGCCCGTTCGACAAGGATCTCACGCGCCAGCGCAGGATCACTCACTACGTAAATTGGCTTGTCGCCTATCCAAATAGCATAGAAATTGCCATACTGTTGTGCGCCTTTGAGCATGTAGTTCAGCGAATCAAACTCAATGCGCCAGGGCAACAGGTTGTTGAGTGTTTGTGTCCACGCTGGAATCGTGGGACCCGGCAGCCGTTTAGTATTCGTGGTAGTATCTGCTAGTGTGCTCATCATGCCTCGCAAGGTGAACCTGGGCGAGCATTGTTCCCATCATAGGCGTGCGATCTCTTCTGCCCTATTTGGTCTGCTTTATTGAAGATTATACTGGTAGAGATCGGCCTTTTCAATCGTCTTACGCCCAAGATTCGGGCCAGCCAGGAGCAGCACACCAACGGCGACGAGTGTCCACAAGCCAGCTAGCAGCCAGGATTGGCGCACCCAATCTGCACCTGTGAACCACTGTTGAACAAACTCGCCGGAAATCGTGTTGTTCAACAGATGAAGGAGCATGACCACGAGGACACTACCCCCAATAAAGCTAGAGCCTGTGGCATTGTAGAGCCAGGCGATTACAATCTGCACGGAGATGATCAACACAATGTCTGACCAGTAGATGCTGCCACTGAGCATGAGTGGTAGGTGCCAGCCTGTGCGGATCAGCGCCATGATCAACGTAGCTGTTAGTGTGGCATAAGGTGATGATACAAATTGTTCATACAGACGTGGCAAAGCAAAGCCCGTCCATCCCGGCTCCTCCCACATGCCGCTAAGCAGAAGCATAATTGGTAATACCTGAAAAGGAATGGTCCAGTCGATCTGAGGGGGGAGTTGTGCACCCATCAGGATATTCAATCCCGCTGCCGTGAATGGGATCCCCAAAGGAAATGCCGCGGCGAGTGCATACCAGCGCCAGGAGACACCGCGTCGCACAACGCCACTCCACCATGCTTTTACGCCCTCTTTGCCTTCACTAAGTCCTACGACCAGCAAGGCGGCGAGCATAGGACCGTGGGGAATTAATCCATTTCCCCTAGCGACAAATTCAGGCCACCACGAAAGCAGGTAAGCCAGGATCACAAAGGTAACAAACGAATTGCGCTTGATGAATGAGGCAAAAGCTTTCATCGGTTGCTCCTTATAGAGTTTAGATAAATAGAGTTTAGATAATAGACATAGAATTTAGCTAGAATCTAGAGCGAAACAGTTCAGAACTAGAAGCTGCTATCGCTTAGTCTAGTTCTGAACTGAGTGCCGTGTCATTCCTCGTAAGTTGTATCCGGTGGTTGATTGTTTGATAGGCCATCAAACGACCCGCATTGCCAGAACCAGGACTATGTGAGTGGTTCGCTCGCAAGCACAGATGTCGTTGGCACAGGCTCCGGCTGTCGTTGCAGGCGATAGATCAACCAGGCAGCCAAGATCGCCAGACCTATGATGGTGAGAATGCCACTCTCGCCAGCGAGATATTCCAGCAGAAGGGGAGATGCTCCTGCAACGGTTGCAGTGGCGAAGATCTCCCAAATCATATTGAAGGCATTATGCGTTATTGTCGGGGGCCATACACTCCCGCTCGTCAGCCGCAGATAACCATAAGCCACACCCGCAAGGGTCATCGTTATGAGAAACAAGATGACGACAATGAAGCGGTTCCCACTCGCATGATAGAAGGGCGTCATGAGCATGAGTGGAAGGTGATAGATGCCATGCAAAAGGCCACTTAACAGCATCGCCGGTGTGCGCCCCAATGGCAGCAGATGTGGCAGCAAATAACCACGCCAACCGATTTCTTCAGCGAGTGCATAGCCTATGATTATGCTCACCAGAATGCGTAGTAGATCACCCGCATCCGGTGCCCCTCCAAGCCTGGACCAATCAGGATAACCG
>CAMPHP010000681.1 GCA_946885925.1 uncultured Litorilinea sp. | reverse complement strand
AATGCACCACTGTCGATCAGCATGCGAATCTGGCGAATGGCTGGAACAAAGCGATAGTTAAAGCCAACCATATGTTTGACGCCGGCCTTTTGCACAGCATCCCACATCGTCTTCGATTCTTCAGCCGTGCGCCCCAAAGGCTTTTCACAAAGGACGTGCTTCCCTGCCTGGGCTGCGGCAATAGAAGGCTCGGCATGGGCATCATTTGGCCCGCCATTATCAAAAAGCTGGATCTCGTCATTTGCCAGCATCTCGCGCCAATCCGTATAGGCATAGGCATAGCCATAGCGCCGCGCGGCCTCTTGCACAGCCTCCGCATTGCGTCCGGCAATACCGACAAGCTTCGGGATGGCGGGAGGCGGATACATCATGTAGGGAATCTTTATAAATGCGTTGCTGTGGGCCTTGCCCATAAAGGCATAACCCAACATGCCAACACCGACCTCCGGTATATCCCCCGTTGACCGGGCATCGGCCATTGAAGTAAATCCTGAACCCTCGCTCATATTGGCGTTGCTCCTTGGCTGAGTGGTATTCGCGAAATTGTGGCTTATTCTTTGGCAAAGGCGGCATCAAAGGCCACTGACGACGGCGCAAAGTCGGCCTTGCGGACAACCTCTAATGCCTCACGTGCGCCAAACTCTCGGTCCATGCCAGAGTCTTCCCACTCAATCGAGAGCGGGCCTTGATAGCCGATGCGGTTCAACCCGCGCACAATCGGGTCCCACTTCACATCGCCATGCCCTGGCGAAACAAAATCCCATCCCCGGCGCGGGTCGCCAAAATCCAAATGCGAGCCCAAAATGCTGTTGCGCCCGTTCAACTGCACGCGTGAATCCTTCACATGCACATGGAAGATGCGGTCAGCGAACTCGGCGATGAACTCCGCAGGGTTAATAAACTGGTGAATCAAGTGGCTGGGGTCAAAGTTCGCGCCAAAGGCCGGGTGTCCATTGACTGCCTTAAGCGCGCGATGCATGGTGATAATGTCATAGGCAATTTCCGTGGGATGAACTTCCAAGCCGAACTTAATACCATTCTCCTGGAATACATCCAGAATCGGAATCCAGCGGTCGGCAAAATCCTGATAACCGGCATTGATGTCATCCTGGCTAGTGGGCGGGAAGAAGTAGAGCTTGCTCCACACACTAGAGCCAGTAAAGCCATTGACAACATCTACCCCAAAGAGCTTGGCGGCACGCGCCGTGTTCTTCATCTCCTCGGCGGCACGCTGGCGCACACCTTCGGGATCGCCATCGCCCCACAAGCGTGGCGGCAGAATTGCCTTATGCCGGTTGTCAATCGGGTCACAAACACATTGCCCCACGAGATGATTGGAAATGGACCAGCAGCCTAGGTTGTACTTTTCCAGCAGATCCCGCTTCTCACGTACATAGCGGTCGTTTTCGAGGGCCTTGTCTACCTCAAAGTGATCGCCCCAGCACGCCAATTCCAATCCATCGAATCCCCATTCGCTGACCTTCTGGGCCAGCGTTTCCAACGACAAATCGGCCCATTGGCCGGTGAACAGTGTGACTGGTCTGGGCATGGCTTAGCTCCTTATGGTTTTTATGGTTTGGCGCTCTTGATTTTAGAAGCTCGCTCGAGCATTGGGTTCGCTGGCATTCGTTTGGGAAGCCGATGCAAGCAGTGTCACTCATGCTGAACACGGACGGGTACTCTATACAGTTCACACAAACCTAATCAATCAGAACTGCGTACCACATCACCCGTTGTAAAAGATTTTATCACATCAAAGACAATTCCCAGGGACTTGATATTGTCCTGGCAGGTCGTGACAGGCGGCTTGTTTAGTGTGACTGCCTCATAGAACTCTTGGAGCAGATAGCTTTGCCCCAATCGTTTTGGCGCAAGCGTAGGAACTTGCTCCATCTCGGCATCAATGCGCTGCGTTGTCACCTCGTCATCAACCAACGACACCACGCCCTCTGCACACTCAAAGCGCCAGTTGGCATTCCACGGTGTAGCACGCCCTTGCGAACACCAAGAGGCGTTATAACTCACTACCACATCGCCCTCAAATTCCAACGTCACCGCGGCAGAGGCATCCCCCTTATACCAACTCCAAGCAGGGTTCCAACTACGCCCATAGATCGCTTTGGGGTCTCGTCCCAAGAAAAAGCGCATCAGGTCGAAATGATGGATGGACATATCAATAATCAGCGGATAGGGCATCTCCTCACGAAAACCGCCAAAGTGAGGCCCGCGAAAGAACTCAACTGTCACCGCACCAATTGGGCCAAATTCACCTTGCTGCAACGTCTGGTAGAGCGTCTGCGTAGGCGCATGATAGCGATAGTTCTGCGCCACCATATGCAGCACGCCCGTCCGGTTGGCCGCGTCTACAATGTCTTGGGCTGCGGCAAAAGTGTCTGCCAGTGGCTTCTCCGACAGCACCGGCACACCCGCCTCCAACGCCATGAGTGACACCGCGCGGTGAAACTGGGGCGGTGTCACATTAATGACCCCATCTGCCTGGACCGTACGCAATGCTTCATCAAGGCTGGTAAAGACGACAGTGCTATCAAGCTCATATTTCTCCACTTGCTTGGCGGCCATGTCACCGTTGATTTCCACAAATCCAGCATATGTCACATGCGGTGACTGTTGCACTGCATGTAGCCACGCGTTTCCCATGCCGCCTAGTCCAACCTGGATGACTTTCATATTCTGCTTTCTATGCGAATGCGTGTCAGAGGCAACACGCGCCAATTCGTTCGGCAATTCGTTCGGTAATTTGTTGAGGTTTAACTTATACGCACACTTTGCGGAGCTATGTGAACGTTACGCCCGTGACATTGCTTAAATTTGCGCCCGCTGCCACATGGGCAGGGATCGTTGCGCTGGGCCGTGGCGAAACGCCGCTGCATTGCGGCCTCTTCCTCCGCCAAGATACGCATGATATTGGCAGGTGGACGCTGAGCGTGCAACTCTTGCGCCATAAGCTGCATGGGCCGGTCGATATGCGTGAAGAAATGCTTAAAGCCATCACAGAGATAGTTCAAGCCAGGCTCACCATCAGCGGTCGTCAGAATGCGATCCTTGGGACAGCCACCATTGCAGACAAAGCGCACTTCACATTCGCGACAGGTACGTGGCAACGTGTCACGCTTCGCCAATCCAAACTGGAGCTGAAAGTCGGACAGCGCCATATCCAACAGCGGGATCTCTTGGATATTGCCCAGCCGGTAAGCAGGCTCGACAAAGTGATCGCACGAATAGAGATCGCCATTATGTTCCAAGGCCAGCGCGCTGCCACAAGT
>CAMPHP010000680.1 GCA_946885925.1 uncultured Litorilinea sp. | reverse complement strand
CGCCTATGCCGAGGAAGCGGTGGCGTGGGAGGTCAACACCTATCCCATCCCCGATTCGCTGTCGCTCGAATACGCAGCCCTTGCCGAGCCACTGGCCTGTGCCATCCGCGCTGCCAAGCTCTCCGGGGCCACGGCAACCGATCGGGTTCTCATTACTGGCCTCGGTCCAATTGGCTTACTGACGCTCCAGGTACTCAAGTCATCGGGTGTACGGACCATCATCGCCACTGATACCGACAGCGACCGCCGCTCCATTGGTGAGCACTTCGGTGTCACCGTGATTGACCCGCGTGCTACCAAGGTGATCGATGTGGTGCGCCAAGCTACTGGTGGCGAGGGTGTGGATATGGCAATTGATGCTGTGGGGGCAACCGCAACCCGCCGCGAATGCATTGAGTCTGTGCGCTGGGGCGGTAAAGTCGTCTTTACGGGTCTCCACGATGAAGAAAGCAACCTTCAAGCCAACTACATCATCCGTTCCGAGATCAACATCCAAGGTTCCTTTGCCTACACCACTCAAGATTTTGAGGCTGCTTTAAATTGGTTGATTGATGGTCGCCTGGAGATTGAACCGTGGCTGGTGCGTGCACCATTGGCCGAAGGTGGCGCAAACTTCGAGCGCCTGCTGACCAAGCCCGGCCCCGTTGTCAAGATTCTCTTAGAGTCCTAACAGACCGATCCGCTCTACCTCTGGGGCTGTGCAAGCGAGTCAAGTGTAGCCCCAGGGCACTCTCTTCTGTGTCCGTCCGGCCTATGTCCGTCAAGCGAATTCAGAAAGGCTCAGGTGCAGCAAGGATGACATCTCCCCAATATGACCTCCTGCTCAAGGGTGGCGACGTAATTGACCAAGCTCAATCGCTCCATGCCCGCCGCGATGTTGCCTTTGCCAATGGCAAGGTGGCCGCGCTGGCAGAATCAATTCCCACGGATAGCGCCAGCGAGGTTGTTGATTGCACAGGCCACCTCGTTGCCCCTGGCATGATCGATCTGCATGTCCATGTATTTTGGGGAGTTAGCCATTACGGCATCTGGCCCGACACACACTGCGTTGCCAAGGGTGTTACCACGGCAGTAGATGCAGGCTCAGCCGGAGCCGATACCTTTCCAGGCTTCCGCAAGTTCATTATTGACGCCAGTGCCACCCGCCTCTTTGCCCATCTCAACATCTCGGCCCAGGGCATGTTAGACCCGGAGATTGGCGAATTGATGGATATTCGCTTTGCCCGCGTTGATCGCGCCCTGGCGACGATTGAAGAAAACCGCGACGTGATCTTGGGCGTAAAAGTACGCCTGACCAAACATTCATTGGTCAGCGAAGAGTCGGGCATTCGCCCCTTGCACCTAGCGCGCGAAGCTGCCGACAGTGCAGGCTTACCGATCATGGTTCATCCCCAAGACGCCTGGTGCGATTCGTTGGATGACATTCTGGCAGTCATGCGTAAAGGAGATGTACTCACCCATTGTTTCCACAACATGCGCTGTGGCATCTTTGATGACGCGGGTCAAATCCGTGATTCTGTCCATGCGGCCATTGAGCGTGGTGTTATCTTTGACGTAGGTCATGGCGCGGGCAGCTTTAGTTGGGACGTGGTCGAGCGCGCCCTAGCACTCGGTATCCAGCCCACGACCATTTCCAGCGACCTACACGTTTACAATGTCAACGGCCCCGTCTTTGACCTAGCCACCACAGCGACCAAGTTCCTACACCTGGGCCTGTCGCTTGAAGAGACGATTGCCAAGGTCACTACCATACCCGCCGGTGTGATTCACATGAAGGACCAAATCGGCACCTTAGCCCCCGGCGCTTGGGGTGATGCCGTCGTCTTCCGCCATGAAACGGGCGAGTTCCCCCTGGTCGATTCGCTGGGTGCAATACGCACCGGACGGCAGCGGCTGGTTCCTGTCCATACAGTGCGCGCAGGACGGCTGTACCAAGCAGCAGTACACGCTCATACTCATCATCACCACAATCACTAAACGAATTTTCGTGGGTCAGCCCCAATCTAGCTTGTCGAGGCTTTCGTGTCCCTAGCACAACATGCAGCAACCTGGCTCGGTCGCCTGGTCCAAATTCCGTCAGTAACTCCCAATCAGGCAGGTCCGCGTGCGGGTGAACCAGGTGAACAACGTATTGCAGATACCCTCACCACATGGTTCCATGACTTAGGTGGCCACGTCGAAATTGACATGGTTGAGCCTGGACGCCCCAACGTCTACGGGCTTTGGCCCGGAGAGAGCGATACTTGGATTGCCGTTGATGTGCATGTGGATACCGTGGGCGTGGAGCAGATGACCGATGAGCCATTCAGTGGC
Source organism: uncultured Litorilinea sp. (assembly GCA_946885925.1). The sequence goes on along the minus strand of CAMPHP010000680.1, from coordinate 971 downwards.
GAGCTACGCGATGGCCGCGTTTGGGGCCGCGGCGCAGTAGACACGAAAGCAACGCTCGGTGTACTCTTGGCCTTGCTAGAGCAGATGCAACTCACAGGCAAGCGGGCCAGACCAAGCCTATTGATTGGTGCAACCGTTGATGAAGAAGTCGGCGCGACTGGCGCACCAGCCTTTGCCTCCTGGATCGTACGTCAAGATTTTTCTGTGGCGCAATTAATCGTCGCTGAACCCACCTGCTGCATTCCCGTTTATGGACATCGCGGCGTGGCGCGCTTCGAGCTAAACTTCATTGGCAAAGCCGCCCACTCTGCCCAGCCCGACCTTGGGTGCAATGCGCTTGTGGGCGCAGCGCGCGCCATCATCGCCTATGCCGATGAACATCAACGGCTGCAAGAGTTAGCCCCTACTGAGCTGGGCCATCCTGCCCTCACCTCCACCATCATCCACGGCGGCACAGGTATCAATGTGGTCCCCGACTCATGCTCCCTCTCGGTGGACCGCCGTGTCGTCAATGGCGAAGATGCAAGCAAGGTCATTGACAACCTCTATGCCCTTGCCCAACAATACGCAGGATTGCCTGTAGAACTTACGCGGCAGCGTGAGATCAACGCATATCTCCAACCACCTGATTCCGCCTGGATCCGCCAGTTGGCGCAGTGGTCAGGCAGCACACCCCAAATTGCACCCTATGGGACCAACGCCTGGGCCTACAGCGATCTTCCTGGCGAAACTGTGGTCATCGGTCCCGGTTCTATCGACCAGGCGCATGGTGCACGCGAGTGGGTGGAACTTGCCGAACTGGAAAAGATTGCTCAAATCTACACCCGATGGTGGGGACTCGACCTATGACCAAGACACAACCAACCTTTATTCCTGGGCTGACACTCAACCGCCGCTTCTACTTTGAAGTCGTGCGTCCATTACTCGATCAACACGTCCCCGGATTAGAGCATAGCGCCGCGCTCATGGGC
>CAMPHP010000679.1 GCA_946885925.1 uncultured Litorilinea sp. | reverse complement strand
CGCACACCTGCATTCACCCGAAGAAATTCTGATTCTTGTTGAGGAAAGCGGTGCTGGAGGTGTTCTGGATGCTGAAGAACGCCGGCTATTAGTCAATACATTGCAGCTACGCAAACTGACCGCGCGCAAAATCATGATCCCGCGTACCCACATGCTGACAGCCCCAGTGGACAAAAGCTGTGATGAACTGTTTGCACTCCTCGCCACCTCGCCCTATTCCCGGCTCCCTGTTTATGAGGACTCTATCGACTCAATTGTTGGCGTCATCCATCTCAAAGACCTCATTCGATACGTCTTCAACCGCCAAACGGATAAGAGCACCGAGCCTGATATCAGCCCGCGCCAGCTTATGCACCCATTGATTCATGTACCCGACTCGGCCCCCGTCGAAGAAGTCATGGACCGGATGCAGCGCGAGCGTGTAAATCTTGCCATCGTGATCAACGAATATGGCGGCACCGCGGGCATGATCACCTTCGAGGATCTGGTCGAGGAGATTTTTGGCGAGTTCCAAGACGAATTTGATGTGGAGAACCCACCGCTGGAACTCCGTCCCAACAACAGGGCGCGCGTCCGTGGGGATGTCCTTATTGAAGACCTCAATGAGACGCTTGCACTCAATCTACCCACCACGGATGTAGATACAGTCGGAGGCTTGGTCTTTGCCACAATCGGTCATATTCCAAGTCCAGGCGATATTGCGCTCATCGGCGAACTACCCATGCGCGTTGATCGCGTTGTGGGCAACAGTCCAGCCGCGATTAGTTTTCCTGTCACCCCCGAACAAGCGGCACGCCTGCGCCAATCGGCTCCGCAAATGTAAGGCTGCTCCCCTGAAATTATGCTTGTTCTGAAACTGTGCTCACTCTGAATTTATGATCGAATACGGCGTACCCATTCTCATCATCCTCCTCCTCTGCCTAGTTAATGCCTTTTTCGTCGCGGCCGAATTTGCCGTGGCAGGTGCATCGCGCCCACGTATCGCCCAAATGGCAGAATCAGGCTCGGCTGGGGCTCAACACGTATTAGATGTGCTAAATGATCCCCAGCACGTCAACCGCTATCTCAGCACCGCGCAAATCGGCATTACGATTGCCAGCCTCGGTTTAGGAATGTATGGCGAACATGCAGTTGCTGAATGGCTGATTGAACCACTCGAACATCTAGGCTGGATTGGCACAGCAGCCGCCCATACCCTTGCATCAATCATCTCCGTAGCCGTGTTAACCTATCTTCACATGGTGCTGGGCGAGATGATTCCGAAGTCGATGGCCCTCCAATCCGCCTCGACCGTAGCCGTTCAGCTCTCGACGGCAATGAACTTCTCTGAGCAGCTTTTCCGCCCGCTGACTGCGGTACTCAACTGGATCGGCAACTGGCTTCTTCGCATCGCGGGCCTCCCTGCTGCCAGTGCTGAGGGGCGGCTGGTTTCCACCAGCGAATTAGCCTATATTGTCGAGGAAAGTTCCGAAGGTGGGCTGCTTGAACCGGCTGAACAGATTTTCCTTGAGAACGTAATTGACTTTAACCAGCGCACTGTGAGCCAGGTGATGACACCGCGCAATCGCATGATTGCCATTTCCGTGGAAGCTGATTGGCGCACTACCTTGGAACTCATTTGCGAACATCTCCACTCGCGCTATCCTGTCTATGAGGAAGATCGCGACCATATCGTCGGCATCCTCCACGTCAAGGATGTTGCTCGTCGTCTACAAACCCACCGCGCTAATGACAACGATTTCGACCTACGCTCGATGCTGCGCCCTGCCGTTTTCGTCCCCGACTCCATTTCACTCGATGAGATGCTCGCCCAATTTCGCGCTGAACACTTCCAAGTCGCCATTGTGGTCGATGAGTATGGCGGCACAGCGGGTCTCGTAACGCTAGAGGATTTGGCAGAAGAAATTGTCGGTGAAATTCAAGACGAATTCGATGAAGAGCTTCCCCCCTTCGAAGCCATTGACGAACATACGCTCCGTGTGCGCGGTGATCTGCTCTTGGATGAATTGACACAGCATTACGACCTCGACTTTGAAATTGAAGAAGCCGAAGAAGCAGAGACGGTTGGCGGGCTGATCATGTCCGTTCTCGGTCAGGTTGCCCAACCTGGCGATGAAGTCATGGTGGAAAATATGCGTATGGTCGTTGAATCTGTGGATGGTCTCGCCGTTAGCACAGCCCTCCTCCATCTGCCCGAAGCGCCCACGGACTCCGACACCGAAAGCGACGAAGCTCCCGCAAACAAAGGCTAGCGCGACCCTCATTCGAACAAAATGAGAGAGATGATACTGCAATACGCTCCCAAATCTGCTTAAATTTTTCGTATGGCAGATGCATTACTCCAAGTGACTGAGCGTGGTCTTTATTGTGCCGCGGGCGATTTCTACATTGACCCTTGGCAGCCAGTGACGCGCGCCGTCATCACCCATGCCCATTCCGATCACGCCCGTCCTGGCTCCAAACGCTATCTAACCACACCCACCGGCGCGCACATGCTGCGCCTGCGTGTCGATCCTGGTGCGAGGATTGTGGCGCAGCCTTTTGGCGAGCCGCTCAACCTCAATGGTGTGCGTCTCTCACTCCATCCAGCAGGTCACATGCTCGGTTCTGCCCAAGTTCGTGTGGAATATCGGGGCGAGGTCTGGGTCATCAGCGGCGATTATAAAACCGAAATCGATGCTACCTGTGAACCCTTCGAATTAGTCCCCTGCCACACCTTTATCACAGAATCCACCTTTGGGCTGCCCATCTACCGCTGGCGCGCCCAAGCGGAGGTGTTTAGCGAGATCAACCAGTGGTGGCAGCAAAACCAGGCCCAAGGGCGTACCAGCATTTTGTTTGCCTATTCCTTGGGCAAGGCCCAACGCTTGCTTGCGGGCGTTGATCCCACCATCGGCCCAATTCTCACCCACGGCTCGGTGCAGCGCTTTGTCCATGCTTATCGCCGCGCCGGGGTCGCCCTACCTGAAACTATCTACGCCGATAGCGCAGCGGCCCGGCAGCATCGTGGTCAAGCCCTGGTGATTGCGCCACCCTCCGCGGCAAACTCTGTTGGATGGCTACGCAAATTTGGTCCCACCTCACTCGCCTTTGCCTCCGGCTGGATGCAAATTCGCGGCACTCGTCGTCGCCGTGCGGTGGATCGCGGCTTTGTCCTCTCCGACCACGCCGACTGGGAGGGGTTGCTCACCACCATTGACGCAACAGGGGCTCAACGCATCGGTGTTACTCACGGCTATACCAGTGCGATGGTACGCTACCTGCGCGAGCGCGGCTTGGAGGCATTTGTG
>CAMPHP010000678.1 GCA_946885925.1 uncultured Litorilinea sp. | reverse complement strand
GGCGCGCGCTACCAACGACGTGCGCGAGATGGCCTTGATGGTAGCACCAGGGCTAAACCTGGTCTTTGGCTCCGGCAACTTTCTCATTGTGCCCATTTTTGCCTCGCCCAGCATTCACCCCACGCTGATTGCCACCCCCATTGCCTTCGCCATCGCCTACTTTATCTCTATGTCCTACTACCTGCGCGACCTCCGCCCTACTACCGAGGCAGTACGCAGCCGTTTTGGGCAAATGAATGCCAACTTAACCGAGGCCGTAGAAGGGATTGAAACCATTAAAGGCGCGGCCCAAGAAGAATCCGAACGCGAACGCTTTATTCAGACGGCAACCAATGTACGAGATGCCTTTGTCACCCAAAGCCGCGTGGAAGCACGCTTCTTGCCCCTCTTGCTCCTAGGCATCACCATGGGCGTGGCCTTTGGACATGCACTCCTCCTCTTTCGGCGTGGCGAGATCAGCGTCGGTGACATCGTTGCCTATATGGGCTTGATTAGCCTATTCACCTTTCCTGTCAACATCTCACTCTTTGCCTATTCCCAGGTTTCGTCTGGCATGTCCAGTGCCCGCCGAATCCTCGAATTGATCAGCACTGAAACAGCGCTGGATGAAAACCGCGCGGGCCATCAAGGCTCCATTCGTGGCGATATTCGCTTTGACCATGTGACTTTCCGCTACACCCTGGAGAATAAGAACGAAGATGAGGAGGAAGACAGTTCGCTTGCCAGCCAATCCGCCCTGACTGATGTGAGCTTTGAGATCGCGGCAGGACAGACGCTAGCGTTGGTTGGGCAAACAGGTTCGGGCAAGAGTACAATCGCCAAGCTCATCAACCGCATCTATGATGTGCAAGCAGGGCATGTGTTCGTAGATGGCATTGATGTACGCGATTGGAATCTAGAGGCGCTGCGCCGCCAAATTTCGATTATCGAGCAAGATATCTTTCTCTACAGCCGCACCATTGCCGAGAACATCGCTTTTGGCAATGCGGGTGCCACCCAGGAAGAGATCGAAGCAGCAGCGCGTTCTGCCCAGGCCCATGACTTTATTCTCACCTTCCCCGAAGGCTATCAAACCGTCATTGGCGAACGCGGCGTCACCCTCTCCGGAGGACAGCGCCAGCGTATCGCCCTTGCGCGTGCCTTCCTCACTGACCCTGCCATCCTTATCCTCGATGATTCGACCAGCGCCATTGACAGCGCCACCGAAGACCAGATTCAGCGCGCCATCGAAGCCGCCACGGAAGGACGCACCACCCTCCTCATCACCCATCGCCTCTCTCAAATTCGCTGGGCGGATAAGATCGTAGTCCTGCGCCGCGGGCGCGTAGTAGCATCGGGCAGCCACGACGAACTCATGGCCCAATCCCAGGCTTATCGCGATATCTTTGCTCGTTTGTGAGTGAATGGGTGTGAGTGAATGGGTGTGAGTGAATGGGGAAGTATCTTCTTGCCGCAGAACGGGCAAGAATGGAGCCATCAAAACTTACGGTGGACAATATCGATCTGCTGGCGCAACTCCTGGCGCGCGGCTTCGAGATTCTCTTTCACGCGAAAGTAAGCCGCCTCTGTCAACCCCAACTCTGATGTCTGCAAGAGTTGGTCAAGTGTATCTACCACGCGCAACACTTTAGCCTCTAACAATTCGATTGTGGTGCCATAGAGCCGCTCTGGCACAAAAAAGAAGATGATGAGCGTAAAAAAGTAGCTATAGGTGATGGCAGTGCTCAATCCACGGTCTACCCGCCCCGGTAGCGCCAACATCAAAATGAGTCCCAGCACTCCCGCCAGCACCATCACCTGCCAGCGCGCAACGGGCCGCGCAGGGACCAAACTTGCCAATGGACGCGCCAGCAAATCATAGGACTTCAGCTTTGCCAGCCACTTGTTGAACTCATGGCAATGATGCAAGTTAACACGTGTTTGGTCATGGCGCGCCAACTCCTCAGCATAGGTGCGGCAATGGGCAGCTAGCTCATAGAGATCTTTACGGGTAAGCGGCAATGTCCGCTGCGGTGACAGTGGAGGTGGGGAGGAACGCGACGGTTTCAGGAAATTGGGTATAAAAGAAAATGGGAGCAATCTTTAGTCTACTAGGTTGCATAGAAAGCGACATCCGCTCGGACAAACGCTGTCATGTCGCCACAACAACGTTAACACCAACCGCCTAGAGCAGCTGATCCAATGCCAACCCAGCAGAAAAAAGCACACCTGTGAGCCAAGTGGCATGGACGCTTGTACGATAGACCCACCAACACGCATCAGACGTCAAGTTGTTGTGGTCTAGCCGTGAAAAGACTCCCAACGCCACCGGCAGTGCGCCCAACGCGGCCAATCCCCACAAAGGCAGATGGCTCAACGTTACCAGCAGCAAGATTAGCACATAGACCGTCACCGTAAGAATCACAGTCACATCCAAGGCACGCGGCAAACCCAGATTCACAGTCAACGTGCGCTTATGGATCAACCAATCGCGGCGGTAATGGATTGCATTATAGTTGAAAAAGAGCAGGACACTAAACAGCCCAAATGCGCCGCCCGCCCACACAGGCAGCAACGAGATCGACCCTGCCTGCCCAAAATAGCCAGTTAACAGTGGCAACGCGCCCATACCCAGCCAAATTGCTACCTCGCCCAGCCCCCAACCGCGATATCCATAACGTGCAGGAAGCAGAATGACCGCCCACACAACAATAAAGCTGAGACCGGAGAAAAAGAGAATAGGCCAGCCAGCTAGCAATGCCAGCCACAGCGAGCAGACACCCCCAATGACCAGCAGAATCCGCCCGACATCGCGCACCGTGTGCGGCGCAACCAGACCGCGCCCCATCACTCCATAAGCCGTCGCAATTGGGTCAGCAATTGGACGAGCGCCAGGACGTTGGCTGTAGCGATAGTCGTGATATTCCCACAACGCCGCTAAGCCCCAGCCATTTGCTGCCATTCCTAACAACGCCAATCCTAGATTAACCAGGTTGCTCTGTCCCGTTTGCCACCACCCCAACACAGCCCCCACCAGTACCGGCATTACCAGCGCCAGTGTTGCTTCCGCACGCGTCAACAGCACAAGCGCCTCTAGCGTCGTGCGTGGCGGTCGCCTGCCCGGAATACGCGGCATGGCAAGCGGTTGGGTCGCTGCTGAATCTGGTTGCCCAGGATGAGTGGTGAGAAATTCGCGTTCAGTAAGCTGCACAGAATGGTTCCGTTGCTGCTGAATATGGACATGAATAGAGAACCGCATAGAACTTCACGTGGGCAAAAGCCTAGTAGCCGCTAGTTTAACATGAGCCCAGAGC
>CAMPHP010000677.1 GCA_946885925.1 uncultured Litorilinea sp. | reverse complement strand
TGTGAGTATCTCTGACGAGTTGAAAACCAACCCCATGGTACGCGCTGGGCTAGTAGGACTGTTAGCCGGCGCAGCAGCCTCGGTACTCAAGACAAGAATAAGCAGTCGCAACGCCGGCGAGAATGCCTATAGCGCGGCTTTGTCAGGGACGTGGCGATAGAGTGCCATCGGGTCAACGCCTAGCTTGGTCGCTAGCCGCCGCATACTCAAGGCCGCGACACCATTTGCGTCTACAAGTTCAAGGGTGGCACTTAAAATTCACTCTCCTTTATAATCCTCATAAATCTACATCGTAGATTGATGAGGTAGATTGATGAGGTAGATTGATGAGGTAGATTTATGGGCGAGTAGCTTGAACGATTGTGATTTGCAAAGGAGCGACTCAATGCAACCGTTGCTGGGGAAAATTGCGGTGGTGGCAGGTGCAACGCGCGGCGCGGGCCGCGGTATTGCCTCTATGTTGGGTGAAGCGGGTGCTACGGTCTATTGTACAGGACGAAGCGTGCGCGGTAGTTTAGCATCCGGCAGCAAGCGCCCGGAGACAATTGACGAGACCGCCGAGATGGTAACTGCTTATGGCGGTCAGGGCATTCCCGTGCGCGTCGATCATAGTGTCCCCGCTGAAGTAGAGGCATTGTTTAATCGTGTCCAAAGGGAGCAAGGACGACTGGATATTTTGGTCAATGATATTTGGGGTGGGGATCACTTGATGGAAGGCAAGCCTTTTTGGGAGCTATCCTTGGACAAAGGCTTTCAAATGATGCGGAGCGGCATTGATACGCATATCATCACCTCTCGCTATGGCGCGCCATTGATGGTTGCCCAGAAGTCCGGGTTGATTGTGGAGATCACCGATGGCGATAGTCCTGGGTATCGCGGCGAACTCTTTTACGATCTGGTGAAATCTTCTGTGATCCGCCTGGCTTATGGCATGGCTGAAGAACTGCGCCCGCATGGGGTAACGGCACTTGCGGTGACGCCAGGATTCCTGCGCTCCGAAGCAATGCTCGACCATTTTGGTGTCACTGAAGATAACTGGCGGGAGGGAGCCAAGCGCGACCCACATTTTATTGCCTCCGAAACACCCTATTTTGTAGGACGTGCCGTGGCGGCATTAGCGGCGGATCCCAATGTGGCGCAAAAGGCGGGCGGCGTCTATGCGTCGTGGACGCTTTCTGACGAATATGGCTTTACGGATATCGATGGAAGTCGCCCACACTGGGGGCGCTACTTCGCTGAACATGTTGCGCCGACCTTAGCCAAGCAGGCTATTTAAGGTTCGTTCATTCACGATTCCCTGCACCTGCCATTCCGGACTCTTGCGTAGCCCTGCACAAGTCCAAAACATCGAGCAAGGATTTGCGACTTAGGCTATAATCCGGTGCAGCTTATTTCTACGATGACGTTTGGGCTTTCCATGTCTCTTACTGATTACACCTCCATCACTGAATTACCTGCCAGCTTGCTTACTCCTGACCAACTTGGTCGTTTTGCCCAACGCTATGCCTATGCCCATACCCTTGCGCGTGGGCGGCGCGTGCTAGAGGTCGCCTGTGGCGCAGGAAGCGGATTAAACTATTTGGCAACAACGGCAGCGCAGGTGGTGGGGTTGGATTATACAGCCAGTGTCTTAACCGAGGCACAGAAGTCTGCCCAGGTGCCACTTACCCAGGGCGATGCACAGCGGCTTCCTTATGCTCGTGGGAGTTTCGATTTGGTGCTTTGCTTTGAGGCCATCTACTACCTGGAGGATTACCAGCTCTTTTTGGCTGAATGTCGCCGGGTGCTTGCGCCGGGTGGGGGGGTGCTGATCTGCCAGAGCAATCCTGGCTGGCCTGACTTTGTACCGGGCGCGCTCACGACTATATACCCGACGCTGCCCGAACTAACCGCTGGTCTCACCAGCGCGGGATTTCGCGATATCAAGAGCTATGGCGCACTACCCATTACCACGGCAGGGGCGCGCCAAAAGCTAGTAAACCGGCTGCGGCGTTGGGGAACGATGGTGGGGATTCTGTCCTGGTTGAGTCCGCTGACGACGCTGCTCAAACGTCTGAGCTATGGACAACTGCAACCGCTGCCACGCGCGATTGATGCGGCGTGGGTTGCGATGTGGCAAGCGAATCTATCACTCACGCCTCTCTCGCCCACCCAACCCGACCGAGTTCACCGAGTGATCTATGTGGAGGGGCGGTTATAGGGAGAAATCCTTTTAACCGTGCCTATTTACTCGCATCGTCGTCCTGCACGGCTTGATAAAGAATTTCTGCCGCCTGGGCGACTGCTTTGCGTTCGCCCTCGAAGGCGAGCATCGTTTGTGCCTCTTCCAAGCTGACCCAGCGTGCTTCGTTGACCTCGCGGTCATGGTTTTCGACTTGCCCGCTGTTATAGGCCATCAGGTAGAAATAGACGAACTTGTGGAAGCGCACGCGCTGCTTGCCTCGATTGCCCACGTACCAATATTCCACGGTGTCGAGCGGTGCAACGATTGTTGCTTCGATGCCTGTCTCTTCCCGCACCTCGCGCACTGCCGTAAACTCTGGCGACTCACCAGGGTCAACGATTCCCTTGGGAAGCTGCCAACGCTCCGGGGTTCCTACAGAAACAATGGCAATCTTAATACCCTCCGCTTCACGCTTGAGAACTACGCCACCGGCAGAGACTTGGTCTAGGATGGGCAGTTTCGCTTTTTCAGGCTTTGGGGATGCTTGTGTTTCGCTCATATGCTAGAGGATCGCTGATCGCGTCCACTCAACCTGTAGCGTGGCTTCCTTTCGTGCAAATTGGTTTTGATATCGCAGCCAGTGGCGGCTCATGGGGTTCTGTCGGGGCTGTGTCTCTAGGCTAGTTCTTCTTACTGAAGCAAAGCAAACCTTCCTCGGAGCCACCCAGCGGGTTCCCGGCTCCAAAGAAGGTATACTGGACAAAATTATACGCTTAGGTCGATCTCTCGTGCGCGATGACAGGCGGCGTATTGACCCGGAGCGATCTCTTCTAAGGCCGGTGTAACCTTTGTGCAGACATCTACGGCAAAGGGGCAGCGGGGGTGGAAGTAGCAGCCGGAAGGTGGGTTGGCGGGGCTGGCGACTTCACCTTTGGGAATAATGCGCTCCCCTTGCTCTGCGAAATTGACCTTGGGTAATGACGAGATCAGCGCCGCCGTATAGGGATGCTTGGGCTGTTTGAACAAGGCTTGGGGCGGGCCTACCTCGACCACGCGGCCCACATACATCACAACCACCATGCTACTGATCTGGTTGACCACGCTTAGGTCGTGGGAGACAAAGAGATAGGT
>CAMPHP010000676.1 GCA_946885925.1 uncultured Litorilinea sp. | reverse complement strand
GCGCGATCACGATCATGCGAGAGGCTGACGCTCCATGTCGTCCAGCCGAGAATGTTGGCGCGCTCCAATGCGGCGTTGTAGAGATGCAGAGAGGGCGCGCCGCCTTCCAGCCGTACAATCTCGATATCTGTCCAGGCGATGCCATGCCGCCAGATCCCGGTGCCCAGGGCTTTGGCTGTGGCTTCTTTGGCGGCAAAGCGTGCTGCTAGGGATTCATTGCGCCCTTGACACTGGCTGATTTCGCGCGCGGTAAAAACACGCTCTAGGAAGCGATCTGGGTGGCGGACAGTGGCTACCCAGACACGATTGATTTCAATGAGATCAACACCGGAATAGAGCATAGGTCAAGGATCGCACAGATCTAGGAACTAAATCAAAGATCTAAGCCAAAGATCTAGGTTAACGATGGTCCTGCTACCACGAGGGCATAGGCGTCAAGGCGCAGATAGCTCTTGGCAACGCGCTGGATGTCGGCAGCGGTAACACTGTAGATTAGCCCATTGTAGCGGTGAAGATAGTCCAGCCCCAAGCCATAGCGTTCAATGTTAAGCAGTGTGGAGGCCACACCCTCGTTGGTCTCTAATTGCAGGGGAAGGATACCGGTTAAGTATGCCTGGGTGTCGGCCAATTCCTCGGCACTGACTGGCTCCCCAGCCAAGCGGGCAAACTCGCTTTGAATTGAAGCGATTGCCAAATCGACATTCCTCGGGTTTACGCCAGCAGCAGCATACCAAAGACCCGTTACTGGCCCTGCCTCTTGGTTGCTGTATACATAATAGGCCAGCCCTTGTTCTTCGCGCACCTTTTCGCCCAATCGCCCCATCATGCCAAAACGTCCTAAGATGGTGTTGGCAACGCGCACAGCAAAATAATCAGGGTGATAGCGTGAGACAGCGGGACAACCAATCACAATATCCGACTGAATCTTGCCAGGAAGCGTGTAGTGGTGACGGCGCACCTCCTCTAGCTTGGGCACTGGCGGCACGCTCTGGTCGGGCGGTGCTCCCTGCCAGTCGCCAAAGTGTTTCTGGATGAGATCAATCGCTGCTTGGGTCTCCACATCACCTACCACCACCAGAATCGCACCTTGCGGGCTGTAGTGGGCCGCATGGAACTCTTGTAGATCGCTGCGCTGAATAGCCTTAATCGTCTCCGCATAGCCTGTTGTAGAGCGACCATAAGGATGATTGGGATAGACCGTCTCGTGAAAACGTAACGATGCTACCTCTTGTGTATCTTCGTCACGCTCCTGGATTCGCACCAATTTCTGACTGCGGACGCGCTGAACGTGATTCGGAGGGAAGGTTGGGCGGCGTAGGATATCGGCCAAAACCTCAACCATCATCGGAAAGTCTTCGCTGAGACTGGTTGCGCCAAAATTGGTTACGTGATCTTCGGCCCCGGCAGCCATGCTAGCACCTACACTTTCGATGATGGTATTGAAGGCATCGAAATCGTAATGGGTGCTGCCGCGGGTAAGCATGCTGGCTACAAAACTAGCCAATCCTGCTTTCTCCGCTGGGTCATGGATCGAGCCAGTGAGAATGCAACCATCTATCACCGTCACAGGCGCGGCATGGTTTTCACGGATGAGTACGATAAGCCCGTTGTCCAACACAACGCGCGTGACCGAATCTGGACCAGGTAAAGCAGAGCTAGAGCCTGATGGGGAGCTTGAGAGAGAAGCAGACATAAACGGCTATTCCGGAATATACCACCCAACCGTCTGGCGGTTGGGGGTGAAATAGAGTTGGGCAACGCGCTGGACATCTTCCGCCGTGATGGCAGTTAGCTGCTCGAGCCACTGTTCCAGCCAGGTGAGGCTGGCAACAAGTTGGCTAAAGCCCAGCCAATAACCCTGATTGGTGACGCTTTCGCTGCTATAGGCGAATTGCGCTTTGGTTTGCTTGATCGCCTTTTCCAACTCTGTGCGTTGTACACCATCGCGCTGGACTTTGACAATCTCTGCCCAAATCACCTCTTCAATCTGTTCATGGCTGACACCAGGAGCCAGGGTTGCATAGAAGCTGAAGAGGTCGGGGTCAATCGATGGGCGGAAGCCACAGCCCACGCTTACAGCCAATTCGGTATCTACGAGCGCACGATAGAGGCGATTGCTGCGATTATTGCCGCCGCCACCAAAGATGCCCATTCCTTTTGCGCCGCCCAAGATTGCATCGAGCACCGTCAATGCAAAGAAATCGGGATGATCGGCAGCTACACCGTGAAAGGAATGCAGATAGTAAGCCGTATGATCGCTGCCACGCAGGATGACGCGATGTCCGGCAATTTGCTCTGGCTCGCGCACGCGCACTGGTGGCGCATCTGGTCCTACAGGCAGCTTACCAAAGTTCGCCTCCAACTTGGCAATCATCGCGGATGGCTCCACATCGCCAGTCACCACAATCACTGCATTGTTGGGGGTGTAATAGGTTTCGTAATGGCGCTGAAGGTCATCGCGCGTGATCTGGAGCAGATCGGTCTTCCAGCCGATGATCGGGTTGTGATAGGAGTGGACGCGAAAGGCAGCGGCTTGCACCTCCTCACTAAGCAGGTAGAAGTAGCTGTTTTCCGAGCCTTCGCGTTCGCTGAGAATTACCGTCCGCTCTGCCTCAACTTCATCCGCGTCAATGTGGGTATTGACCATGCGATCTGCCTCAAAGGCCAAGGCCAGATCGATGCGTTCAGCAGGAAGAGTCTCGAAGTAAGTTGTCCAATCCTGGGAGGTCACGCCATTTGCCATGCCTCCCGCGCGCGCCACCGCCTTATCAAACTCGCCACTCGGAAAGCGCTCGGTGCCCTTGAAGAGCATGTGCTCAACCCAATGGCTAATGCCAGTGTAGCCGGGGATCTCATTGCGGCTGCCAACGCGGTAGAAGATCCAAAAGCTGGCAACCGGTGCGACGTGGCTTTCCTTGATCAGCACGGGCAAGCCGTTGCTGAGGCTGGTCGTCGTAAGATTTTCAATCGCCATGCAAATCAATGCCCATTGGATTCGTGCAGGGTGGTTTCATGCATGCTGGTTTCATGCACGCTAGCAACCTGTATGCTAGATTCTTGTCCGTTGGATGCATACCCGTCAGATTCATCGTATCCGTTGTCAAAGGTAGAGCCGCGGCCCACGCCTCGGTAGATAAAGCCTAAATTCGTCATCATATCCGGCTCATAAATGTTACGGCCATCGATAATGATGGGTTTTTTCATGCTCTGTTTGATGCGCAAAAAGTCAATCTGCTTGAATTCATTCCACTCCGTACAGACTACCAGCGCATCTGCCCCTTCGGCAAGATCGTAGGGG
>CAMPHP010000675.1 GCA_946885925.1 uncultured Litorilinea sp. | reverse complement strand
GCACAGCGTGCAGCAAGCGGCGCGCGTGGCGGATCGCGCTGCCTTTTTAATGGGCGGCGAGGTGATTGAAGTCGGCCCGCGGCGGCAGATCTTTGTCAACCCTAAGGACAGACGAACAGAGGATTATGTTGTCGGACGTTTCGGTTAATGTGAAGAATAAATTTGATATTCGCAATCTGAATTTCTACTATGGCAGCTTTCAGGCGCTCTCCGGAATCACGCTGCCCATTCCAGAAAAACGTATCACCGCGCTGATCGGCCCGTCGGGCTGTGGCAAATCCACCTTCCTGCGCACGCTCAACCGCATGAATGATATGGTTCCGGGTGCGCGCGCCGAAGGCGAAGTATTGCTCGATGGCAAGAATATCTATGACCCTGATGTGGATGTGACTGGCCTGCGCCAGCGCGTAGGCATGGTCTTTCAGCGACCCAACCCCTTTCCACAAAGCATCTATGATAATGTGGCCTTTGGCCCGCGCGTCCTGGGGATGCTCAAGACGCATAACTTGGCGGAGATTATTGAGACGAGTTTGCGCGATGCTGCATTGTGGGACGAGGTGAAAGACAACCTCCATGCTCCGGCGCTCAGCCTCACCCCAGGCCAACAGCAACGGCTCTGCATCGCCCGTACCCTAGCCGCACAACCCGAAGTGATCCTAATGGACGAACCCGCTTCGGCACTGGATCCGATGGCGACCTTGCATATTGAAGACCTCATGCGGCGGCTGTCCGAGCACTATACGATTGTGATCGTCACGCACAACATGCAACAGGCGGCGCGCGCCTCCGATTTCACAGGCTTCTTTTGGCTGGGTAAGTTGGTGGAATACCGCAAAACCAGCGATCTCTTTACTGCCCCCAAAGAGCCACTGACCGAGGCCTATATTACCGGGCGGCAGGGGTAGCGGGCTGGAGATCGAAATGGACTCGCTTGTCGCTTCCTCGTCCCAATCACCACTGCTGCATACGCCAAAAGAGATCCACTTTTAGCTAGAAGGCATTGTGCGCCAGCGGCTCCAGGAGAATAGCCTGGTCGCCTGGGACAAGCCCTTGCCCCCGTGTGGACAGCAACCATAGAGAGCTGAGCGTTTAGCACGAGGATTGCTCAAACACAAAGGATACCAATGGATGCGACACTGGATCTGACCACACGCGACATGATTCTACGCCTGGTGCTGGCAGGCATCATCGGCGGGTTGATAGGATATGAGCGGCGCATACACCATAAGGCTATCGGCGTTGCTGGTTTTATGCTGGTGGCAATCGGCAGCGCAAGCTATATGCTGCTGGCAACCTATCTATCTGTGACCGATCCAGCAGCAATCAGCCGCGCCGTACAAGGACTCCTCCAAGGAATCGGCTTCCTCGGAGGAGCAGTTATCTTCAAGACGGGCAATGATGTGCGCGGCATCAAGACTGCGGCAGCCATCTGGATCACAGGAGCGATTGGTCTTGCCATCGGTACTTGGTTCTGGGGGCTTGGCATCGCCCTAGGCATTGCCACCGTCGTCATCCTCTTCATCACCGACCACATCAACGCCAAGATGGAACAAGCACGCCACGATAAAGCGGGTGATGGAGGCACGGTCTAGAGCAGCGTGCCATTTTCCGCAATTACCCGGATTAGGAACGAATCTGTCCTAATCCGACTGTTGAGGATCTCACGGGGTTCCCGGCACGTACCTTTGCCCAATGGGTGAGCGAGCACGCTGACGAATTTCGCGCCTAGCTGGGAAGACCTATGGCGCACAAAGCTCTTTTACCCACTTGGCGTCAAGTGGGTAAAAGAGCTTTGTTAAATCGTTAGAAACAAGGTGCCGGAGAGCCAATGGATAGATCCCAGACAAACTGCATGTAAGCATCCGGCCAGGTGATCAACTCCTCGGCAGGTGCAGAAGCATAGGCACTACCATGACAGTAAGTTTCAAAAATGGTTGCCACACCCGTCCCAAAACGGTGGCCCCATTCGTGGATAAACACACCGGCGCGTTTATCCACGTCCGTGTATGTCGTCCACCAATCTGGACATACATGGATGTTGAAGATGGTGACGGCTACAGCGTTGGAGGTACAGAATCCATGAAACATACTCTGCTTTGGTTCGCATTCGTAGGTGGCACTCGTCTCTGCCACTTTCAAGCTTTGCAACGCCCGGCGCACACGTACCCAATTGGCCCGGTCTTTGGCGGTCATACCTGGCATGGTGAGGGTAATCTTGAAATAGCGCTGCGCAGCCGCGATGACTGCGGGATCGGCGGAATTAACGCTCTTGATAAGGGCAATATTGAGCATTTCAACAGCTCGAGCATGGGCCTCGCGCACAGATTGGCGGGTTTGCGCCGGGTTGCCCGTGCTGCCACAGTCCTGAACGTCGGCATCCAGAATTCCCGGAACCAACGATTGGCGGGCTTGCAAGTATTCGTCTTCGTTCAGATCGCCGCGTAAATCTTGGATCAGGTCTCCATATTTCGCTCGATAGTTCGTTTCCAAAGCGGTTAACTTGGTCTTATCGCCAGCTAGCGAACGTAAGACGCGTAAGATCGTTGCCTCGTCTGTGCCAAGCCCGGAAATGGCAAGGTAAATTTCGTCTTCCGGCTGGAGCACACCTTGGTTAAGTAACTGTAAAGCCCGAGTTAAGTCATCTCCGCTCAGTTCATCTCGCAGAGCAGCCTCCAACTCTCGGCCCGAGTTCTCTTTGTAGATCCTTTTGATTTCCTTGCGTTCTTCTACCGTGCGGCCAGTCAGAGCAGAGAAAATGGCTTCCTCATCCGTGCCCGGGCCACGCATTGCTGCATTAAGCCGGGCGGCGACCATGAGGGCGAGACCGTGCGCTTGTTCTTGTGGCGACTTTCCCGACCCTGGGGCTGCCGTGGGCGAGAACATTGCCAGATGCTTCATTTCAGAGTCGGAAAGTTCATCCCGTAAGTCGGAAATGAGCGTCCTGCCATACATTTCGGCATATACCCGTGCAATCGCATTGACCTGCTCTTGGGTTCTGCCAGCCATCGCCGCAAAGATGGCTTCTTCATCTGTGCCCAGTCCCGCCATCGCTTCGCGTAACTGCCGTGCAATTTGTCTCAGCATCTCGTCCGTTAATCCGCCATTTGCAGGCGTACTTGTAGGAGAGGCGGGTTGTCTCTGGATGACCTGAGAAGAGGCTGTTTGCTGCACGACATGAGTTAGTTCATGTGCCAGGAGCTCTTTTCCTCGCGATGTTTGTGGCGAGAAATTCCCACGCCCAAATACGATATGGTTGCCCACCGTGTAGGCATGGGCGTTTACCTCCCGCGCCGATTGTTC
>CAMPHP010000674.1 GCA_946885925.1 uncultured Litorilinea sp. | reverse complement strand
GAAGAGAAGCCCTTCACTGCCAGGGGCAATATCCGCGGTAGGGGCAAGTAACTCCTCGTAGCCCACACCGGGAGCCAACGTATCGCGATACCAGCGCAAACTACCCGCTGCCGCCAGCGTCACCCCCATCAGATGCCAGCGTTCTGGCACGGAATGGCAAAAGGCGTGGAGTCGCCCTTCTGGCTGGTAAACAGGGCGGTTGGTCGTGGCAAAGACCACACCCGACGTGCCTAGTGCCAGGGACACAATCCCCTCCGTTACCGCACCCACCCCCACTGCGCCAGCCGCTTGATCGCCACCTCCCGCCACCACGGGCGTCCCTTCACGCAGCCCGGTCATCTCTGCCGCGTCTGCGCTAATGGTTCCGGTGATCTCAACGCCTTCAAAGCTCTTGGGCACAAATTCGCGCGGCAGTTCGAGCACATCCAACAAAGCCTGTGACCAGTCACGCTCCTGTAGGTCCATCAACAGCGTTCCCGAACCATCTGCCCGATCAGTCGCTTGCACGCCCGTCAACCGCAAGCGCAGATAATCCTTGGGTAGCACAAAGCTACGGGCGCGGGCGAAGATCTCTGGCTCGTTCTCACGCACCCACAGAATCTTGGGAGCGGTAAAGCCGGTTAAGGCATCGTTGCCTGTGATGCGGATTAACTCAACTTTGCCCACGCGGGCACGGATTTCGTCACACTGTGCGCCTGTGCGTTGATCATTCCAGAGGATAGCAGGACGCAACACCGCGCCATCCTCATCGAGCAGCACAAGGCCGTGCATCTGGCCTGTCAGTCCGATAGCAGCAATCTGCGCAGGGTCAATCGCCGAATCAGCCAGCAGGCGACGGATGCTTTGTACCGCCGCATACCACCAAACCGCAGGATCTTGCTCGCTCCAAAGTGGTTGGGGCGTATCAAATGGGTATTCAGTAGCGGCAACGGCAACAACTTTCCCTGTATCATCAATCAACAGAGCTTTGGTAGCAGTAGTCGATACATCAATACCCAAGAGATAGTCGGCCATCTTCTTACCTCATTTCAGGTTGCGAGCTTGCGTGTAAGCGTTGAAATAGGACGTTCATAGTGGGAAGTATAAACATAGCGGAAAGTATAATAGTGGAAAGTATAGATGAACTATTGCTTTTAGCAACGACAAACAGAGTGCTTAAGAAACAAGGTGCTTCAAGTCTATCTTGAACACCTAACTAGATATCTACGCAAGCAAGGTTCACACAGTGTAGCATAAATTATGGGGCCTTTATGCTGCCAGCGTGCTGACAGTCTTTACCAATCGTAACAGAGCAATAAGAAGTGCGCGCATTTCTCATAGAAAATTCTCGTCTTTAGAGTTAGCTGCTTTGCGACACGAGGGGCGCGCAGCGTACAATAGAGCGATCAATTATCGAGTCCATTTGGGGGACGACCTGGCTCTTTATCTTTTTCAGCCCTGTCATCCCGCTCTGCGTGACACGATGCAATCTGCATCCTGCGCGGGTGCAAGCCTGGACTTATCCGCCTGTATCATCGAAAGGAATGAGCTTTGTTTCGATGGAATGTTCTTTTCGCTTGGGGGATCTCCCCAAGACAACGTTCTTTTTTAATGCTTGGTTTGTTGGTCGGGCTGGTGGTGGCTACCATCGAAGCTACTCCACTTTATGCCCAGGCCGAGGATCATGCCCAGACCGAGGATGAAGAAACTGGCCCCACACTCTTACTCTCAAGACACAAAAATGTCCCTCCTCTGCCCTATTCCGGCCCTCAAGTTGGTCCAATCATCGAGCCAGGGTATCAGGATGACGTAGACCGGCGCACGACTGCTTTCATCCCCCGCACCCTAGACATGCTCACCCCACTTGACGAAATGCCAGAGGATGAAGAACGTTGGATCCGCATCGATCTCAGTGAGCAACTGCTCATTGCCTATGAAGGCGATCAGGCCATTCGCGGCTTTGTGATCTCTTCCGGGCTGCCCGGCACGCCCACCGTCACTGGCACTTTCCGCATCTACACCAAGGTGCGCTCTCAGACCATGACAGGAGGCAGCCCGGCACTTGGAACCTATTACAACTTGCCCAACGTGGAATGGGTACAATATTTTTATCAGGATTACGGTATTCATGGAACTTATTGGCACAACAACTTTGGTAACCCGATGAGTCACGGCTGTGTCAACATGACCAACGCCGACTCAAAATGGCTTTTTGATTGGGCCAGTCCAACATGGGATGGCAAAACCATTTGGTACGCTGCTGCCAGTGACGACCCCGGTACGCTGGTAATTGTTCACGAATAAGCAGACAACAGAAATCAACCACTCACCCTTATCCTTCTTTTGTCGAATCACAAATTGCGGGGCAGCGTGCCAAGGTGCATCTGCCCCGCATAGACCAAGACCGCATGCGAGTTCTCACCTATAACATTCACGGTTGGCGTACAGTTACGGGACAACCAAACCTCAATCAAGTCGCCCAGGTCATCGCTGCAACCAAGGCTGACATTGTCGGCCTCAATGAAGTCTTCTACCCCCGCATCGTCGAAGGAGCCACAGAACCTGCGCTAGAAGCTTTGGCCGCGCGGCTAGGGATGTACTTTGTCTTTGGTCCTTGTCTGCGTTGGCCGGCCCAAGACAATCTGCCGCCCGATGCCTATGGCAATGCGCTGCTCAGCCGCTGGCCCATCCTGGCGAGTGCCGCGCATCACCTGACACCCGTTGAAGGAAAAGAACAGCGGGGGCTATTGGAAGCGCGCATCGCACTGCCCACAGGTCGCCCCTTTACGGTCTATGTAACCCATTTGGATCATACAGACGAGGGCGTGCGGCTGATCCAACTGCGTGCGTTGCGTACATGGACTGTGCGTGACCGCAACCGGCCCCACGTAGTCATGGGTGATTTCAATTCGGTTGCTCCCTGGGATTTTGCCACCAGGGCCGAAGCACTGGCAGAACTAGGACGCTATCCCAAAGGGCAAACCGTCATCAACACGGGCAAAGGTGGTCCGCAAGTCGTACCACAGCTAGAAAAGGCAGGCTATCTTGATGCCTATACCCGCTTTGGCACCCCTGGCAGTGACTCGTCGCTCCGCCTCGATCACCCTCCCGTGCGCGTAGACTATATCTTTCTCAACGAAGCACTAGCTCCTGCGCTGACTTCATGCCAAATCTGGCATGAACCGCTGGGTGAAGAAGCTTCAGATCACCGCCCTGTGCTGGCAGACTTTGACCTCGGCCTGATTAAATGACCTGATTAAGTAACCTGACTAAATAACCCGATTAAATAACATAATAGGTCACGTCGAACGCAAATCCACATTGC
>CAMPHP010000673.1 GCA_946885925.1 uncultured Litorilinea sp. | reverse complement strand
ACAACATGATCATCGACAAAATAATGCTTCGCGAGCGAATCATAAATCCTCCATTTAGTTCACAGGGGAACTGCTTAGCTTGCACTCCTACTTAGCTTGCACTTGCAACGTTACAAAGTGAAAAAACAAGGCACAAAACAAAAAGTGTAACAAGCATTCAGATGGTTAGCAGCAGCTTATCATCGCTTAATGCCACTTGACGTACTTGGGTAAACTTGTCAATCAAATCTTGCACAGTAATCGAGCGACGTTCTTCTGGCCCCAGGTCTAGGACGATTTGGCCTCCATCCATCATCAAGGTACGGTCGCCTATAGATAGCGCCTGGTGCATGTTGTGCGTGATCATCAAGGTGGTTAGCTTCTGCTCGTCCACAATTTGCCGGGTGATCATGAGAATTTTATCGGCGGTTGCGGGGTCGAGAGCCGCAGTATGTTCGTCCAAAAGCAATAGTTTGGGACGGGTCAGGGTTGCCATGAGCAAGGTCAATGCCTGACGTTGGCCGCCGCTGAGCAATGCGACTTTCGTATCGAGGCGCTTTTCTAAGCCCAGGCCAAGGGGAGCCAAGAGATCACGAAAATGTTCTTGGCGGTGGGGGGTGACACCCAGGGTGAGACGATGGCGCTTGCCACGCAGGATCGCCAATGCCAAGTTCTCGGCAATTGTCATGCTGGCAGCTGTGCCCATTAGCGGATTTTGAAAGACTCGCCCAATATCGGCTGCCCGCTTGTGTTCAGGCCAACGGGTTACATCCTCGCCATCAATCCTAATTGACCCTCGCGTTGGCAGAAATACGCCCGCTGTGACATTAAAGAGCGTTGATTTTCCCGCGCCGTTGCTGCCAATTAAGGTGACAAATTGCCCTTCGGGAATTGTAAGGTCGATACCACGCAAGGCGTGGATCTCGTTGATCTCACCGGGATAAAAGAGTTGGTGGAGTGCGTGAATCTGGAGCATGGTCATCGCGTTTGGTTAACGCTGGCCTTTCTGCACACGACTCAGCCATAAGGCGACAAAGACCAAGATGGCAGTGGCAAGCTTCACATCTTGGGCGTCGATGGTGAAGTTTTCGCCACCAGGCAGTGGGATGCTAATCGTTAGCGCAGCGGCGATAGCAATGCGATAGGCAATCATGCCCAAAAGAACAGCAGTAGTCGCTACTGCAAAGCGGGCAGGACGCACCAGGGTTTCGCCCAAGATGACGGCAGCTAGACCCGCGATAATAAGCCCCATGCCCATATTGACATCGGCAAAGCCTTGATATTGAGCAATGAGTGAGCCGGAGAGTGCTACCAGGCCATTGCTAATGGCAAGACCCAAGAGAATCATGTGGTCGGTATTTGTGCCCAGCGCGCGAATCATCTGCGGGTTGTCTCCAGTGGCACACATGGCAAGGCCAATTTCGGTGCGCATGAACCAATCTAGTGCAAATTTCACACCGAGAACGAGCACCAGAAAGACCACAATAGTAAGAAGGTTGGTAGACATACGCGCCAACGCCTCGCCACCTAGGCTTTCGAGCATGGCGTGAAAGGGTGTGGCTAGGGGGGTAAAGAGGCTGTCCGTGTTGAGTAAGGGAACGTTGGAGCGTCCCATGATGCGCAGATTGATGCTGACCAAACCCGTGGTGACAAGGATGGATGCCAAGAGGCTATGGATACGTAATCGAGTAGCGATGAGCGCCGTAGCTGTCCCCGCGACCGCGCCTCCAGCAAAGGCGATCGGCAAGGTCAAATAGGGGTTGACACCTGCGGTTAGTAGGGTTGCGGTGAGGGCTGCGCCCAGGGGCAGTGTGCCGTCAATAGTCAAGTCGGGAAAATCGAGGACCCGAAAAGTCAGGTAGACAGCCAAGGCCACAAAACCAAAGCCGAGGCCCGTTGCAATGGCACCTAACCAGACGTTGAACGACATGCGCTGAATGGCAGGTGCTAAGAGGAGTGCCATGAGCAGCAGGGCGATCCCGCCCACCAACCAGTTGATCCAGCGTACGCCTTGTGGATAGCGGGTAATGGCTTCTTGCATAGGATTAGGTCTCAAGAATGGCGAGCGTGCGCAAGCAAACTCACCACAATCCATATTTAGGAGATGGCAAGAATGACTTGCATTGTAGCATAAGGCGACAAGTGAACAAACCAACTTGCGTTGGACGACCTCTTGCCCCTGATATCCTTGATCCTGATACCCTTGCCATAGTGGAGCAGCAAGCGCATCTCGAAGCGTTGGAGATTTTGTAATGAATGAAAAAGTGCTTGGATGTTGCAACCATCTAGACATATAATAGCTCTTCTGTGATCACTGAGTAGATGTTGGTACTCAATGTTCGTAAACAGTGGCCTAATCGTGAGGCCGGATGACTTGCAAACAACCTATTAAAAACGGGCAGAGGTGGGTATGGCAGAATTATTTACAACTCAGAATTTAGTCGCTTTTTTGACGCTGTTGGCGTTGGAAGTGGTGCTGGGTATTGACAATGTGATTTTCATTGCGATTCTATCCAGCAAGTTGCCCAGGGGCGAGCAGGCAAAAGCACGTAGCACAGGCATTACGTTGGCAGTGGGTACGCGTATTGCGTTGCTGCTGGGGATTGCCTGGGTGATGCAATTGACTGCGCCCATTATCTGGGGACTGTCGGGCCGCGATATCATCCTTATTGGGGGTGGAATATTCTTGATTGGCAAGAGCACCTATGAGATTCACGAGAAGGTTGAGGCGGCTGACCATACGCAGCGCGAGATTCCCAGAACAGTCTCATTTTCGAGCGTGATTACCCAGATTGTTTTGATTGACATAATTTTCTCGCTCGACTCTGTAATCACGGCTGTAGGCATTTCAGGTAACCTATGGGTCATGGTTCCTGCCGTGGTGATTTCTGCTGCAATCATGCTTTTCTTTGCCGGCAGCATCTCCAGCTTTGTCGAACGCCATCCGACCATGAAGATCTTGGCGCTCGCCTTCCTCATTCTGATCGGTACGCTGCTGGTGATCGAAGGTTGGCTACCTGAGGTAGCGCACGAGTATCACCTGAAAAACTATGCCTACTTTGCAATGGCCTTCTCTTTCTTGGTAGAACTGGTCAATATGCGCATTCGTGGCAGCCAGCCGGTGCACTTGCATAACCAACCTGCGTTGGAAGAAGCAGAACCACAAGCAAAGTCATAACCTGACTCAAGTTGCCACCTGTGGGGAACATGTTGCTCTGTCACCCTGCGCCCGAAGGCGGGAACCCCTCTGGGCGCGGCTCTGTGATTCCGCAGGAATCTCTCTGGGTAGCGCGGTTGAGCAGAGAGACCCTTCCAGGGTGACAGAGCAAC